>CAZYHO010000703.1:0-2450 GCA_964647495.1 uncultured Akkermansia sp.
GACGAGACGACGCGACATCTCGGGGCGTTTGACGAGGCCGGGCGGCTGGTCGGGGTGGTCACGGTGCATCCGGCGGCCTGCCCGGTGCTACCGGCGGCGGAAGCGGAAGCGGCGGCGATGGGCGGAGAGGTGGCCGCCTGGCAATTGCGCGGCATGGGCACGCTGCCGGAGGCGCGCGGGCGAGGGCACGGGAAGGCGCTGGTGCGTGAAGCGGAGCGGCGCGTGCGCGAGGCGGGCGGCTCGCTGCTGTGGTGCAACGCGCGGGTGGTCGCACTGTCGTTTTACGGCCGGCTTGGCTGGGAGGTGGTCGGCGAGGAATTTGACATCCCGACCGTGGGACCGCATTTCGTCATGCGGCGGCGATTGTGAGGCATGACGGAAATGCCGATAAACGCATGGCAGGCGCCGCGGAAGTAGTGGACTACCGAGCCGACCAATCCGACTGATCCGACCGATGGAACTCCTCCGTCCCATATCCGCCGCCGCTCCGATTCCGGATGCCATCGACCTGGCGATGTCACTCGGCACCGCGCTCGGGCTCGGGTTGCTCGTCGGTTTGCAGCGTCAATGGGTCGAGAACCGGATGGCCGGCATCCGCACATTTGCGCTGCTCACGATGTTCGGGGCGCTGAGCGGGTTGCTCGGGTTCGTGGTGGGCGCCTGGGTGGTGGCCGCGGCGTTGCTGGCCGTCGCCGCCCTGCTGGTGGTCGCCAATCTGGCCGAGCTGAAATCGCAGGAACCGGATTCCGGATTGACCACGGAAATGGCGATGCTCGTCATGTTTGCCGTGGGCGTGATCGCCATGCACGGCTACCGCCTGATCGCCGTCATCGTGGCAGGCAGCGTAATGGTCCTCTTGCACAGCAAAAAAACGCTGCACGAAATGGTGCGGCGCATCGGCGAGCACGACCTGCGGGAAATCGCGCGTCTCGTGCTGGCCGCGCTTGTCATTCTGCCCGTGCTGCCGAACCGCGGCATGGGGTACATGAACGTCCTCAATCCGTTCGCCATCTGGCTGATGGTCGTGCTCATCATCGGGATCAGCCTGGCGGCTTATCTCACGGGCAAGTTTCTCGGCGGCGGCAAAGGCATGGCGGTCTCAGGCATCCTCGGCGGCATGATCTCGAGCACCGCCACCACCGCCAGCCTGGCCCGCCGCAGCCACACGACCGGCGCCGCCGGCCTGCGGCTCTCGGCGATCGGCCTGATCGCATCGGGCGTCGTCTTCGTTCGTGTCGCCCTCGAAGTCGTGCTCACCGCGCCCGGCCACCTGCGCGCCCTGTTGCCGCCCCTGCTCGCCATGCTCGTCTGGTTCGCCGCGATCGCCGTTGTCAGCGCAGTCCTCGCCCGCCGCGAGTCCGCCGATGCCGGGGACGAACCTCCTCCCTCCGAATTAAAAAGCGCCGTCCTCTTCGGCCTCCTCTACGCCCTCGTCCTTGTCATCGTCGCCGCCGCCCGCGAACACTTTGGCGATTCCGGCCTCTTTGTGGCCGCCGCCCTCTCCGGATTGACCGATGTCGACGCCATCACCCTTTCCACCGCGCGCCTCGTCACCACCGCCGACCTCCCGCCGACCACCGGCTGGCGCATGATCCTCGTCGGCGCCATGGCCAATGTCGTCTTCAAAATGGGCCTCGTCACCGTCATCGGCGCCCGCCAGTTCATCTACCCCACGCTCGCCGGCTTCGGCGCCGCCCTCCTCGGCGGCGCCGCCATCCTCATCTTCTGGCCATGACTCCACGTGAGGCCATCGTATGTGCGCGAGCCAAGAGTTCCGCGAATCCCGCTTTCCTGGCGTCTCTTCGCGCTTGATGTCAATACCGTTCATTGGCGTTCATTCGCGGTTAAGGTAACAACATCGGCCGGTTCGCCCGGCGTTTCAGCACCCACCCCAGGACCAGCAAGAATCCGCCGACGCCTGCACTGGCGATGGCCACGGGCCGCCAGAACCAGTATCGCGAATAGCCATGATCCGGAGGCTCCGTGGCGCGCTCGAGAATGGTCGCTGGCCGGCGGCTCATCAGTCCGACCTGGCGGGCGGTTTCCAGCCCTTCATTCATGGCACGCAGCACTTCCTGTTTCCGCTGCCAGTCAGCTTTGGCGTTGTTATAAAGGATAACCTTTGCTGGTGGCAGTGATGAGCTGCCATTCCCGGGGTTTGCGGAAAAAGGAGGGCCTTCGAGATCGAGATTCTCGATCGCCAGGTCCTTCATGAGGATGAGCATGTTCTCGCGTGCTTGATCCACAATCCGCTGCTGGTCATCGCGGAGCGCTGTGATATTCCGAAGGAGTATGAGTGCGGCCTCCTCTTGCAGTTCACTTCTCCGTTGGCTGTAGACTTCGGCGATCTTGTTTGCAATTTCAGCCGCTTCGTTCTTGTCCGTGGAGGTGACGGCAAGGCGGATGAGCGTGGCGTCGCGCAGGAGATCGATACGCACCATGCGTCCGAG
>CAZYHO010000704.1:0-1150 GCA_964647495.1 uncultured Akkermansia sp.
CTCATTTATCGGCGATGAGGGAAAGGTGGGCGGTGGGGCCACCGTTCTCTTTTGATCCACGGGCATGAGGCGAATGACATCGCGATCAGTGCCCGCGTGGTCGGGCCGGTGAAACGCGCGATGGTCGCCGGGTTTCGCCGCCTGCCGCCGACGACATGATGAGACCGCCTCCCGCCGTCCGATACGTACGCTGGCCCGCACTGATGTTCGCACTGGTGCTCGCGCTGGCGGCTGGAGTGATATCGGGCGGCGCGCGGGCCGCCGGGGCCGCCGAGCTGCGCCTGGTCACCTGGAATGTGGAGAACGGCGTGGGCGCGCCCGGGAGCGCGGCGTTCGGGGCGGTCCGCGAGACGCTGGAGCGTCTGAGGCCGGATATCATCGCGTTTCAGGAGGTGAGCGCGCAGAGCACGATTCCCTCGGACACGGCGCATTTCGCCGACCTGCGCGCGTTGCTGGCGGCTCTCGGATTTCCGGGCACGCGCCGCCACCTGGCCACGGCCGGGGACGGGTTCGAGACGCAACCGTATGTGGCGGGCGATTTCGGGAACTCCAGCCAGAGCCTCGCCATCGCCAGCCGTCACCCGATCCGGCGTGCGGTGCAGATCGGCCGGGGCGCCGGAAGTTCGCGGGAAATGACGCGTTACCCGCTCGCCGTGACGATCGAGGTGGCGGAAAGCGGCCGCGACTTGACTGTGGTGGCCGTGCATTTCAAACAGGGCGGCACAAGGGCCGATGAATTCCGCCGCGGGATCGAAGCTCTGCGCGTGAGCCAGTTTCTCGCGGCGGAAGGCATTTCGGGATCCACCGATCACATCGTGGTGGCGGGCGACATGAACGAAGAACTGAACGAGCCGCAGACCGGGTCGTTCGACACTTCAGGCATCGGCGGTGCCCATGTCTTCAGCGACGGCAGCGCTCTGCCGGTGGCTTACCGGCTTGGATCCGACGTGCCCGACCCGCTGCGGTACTCAGTCTTTCCGGCAAGCGCGTTCGCCGCGGCCGGGCTGAGCGTGGTCCCGGCCACGCAGACAGACGGGCGCACCGACCGGACCTACGCGATCGCCGGTGATGCGCGGCTCGATTACATTCTGACCGGCGACGCGACGCGGAATGCCGGCGCCGTGCGAGCCGAGGTCTATCACAGCGGGCG
>CAZYHO010000704.1:1250-2449 GCA_964647495.1 uncultured Akkermansia sp.
GCGGCCTTTCCGCTGGAGGTGGCCGGCTCGCCGTTTGTTCCGGACCGCCGCATCAGCCTGATCGCCCGCGCGGAGGGATTTCGCGACGGGCTTGGCACGCTGGCGACACGCGGCACCGGCGTGGGCGGACCGGTCATCATCAGCCAGTACACGGAAACCCCGAGCGGCAGCGCACCGAAGGCGATCGAGATCATGAACGTCGGCTCGCGCGCGATCGCGTTCGCCGCGGAGCCATTGGAAATCCGGTACTTCGCCAGCGGCTCGGCGGTGGGCGCGCGGGAGATCTTCGCCGAGTCCGGCCGGCTGCCGGCCAGAGCCGTCGTGGTGATCGGCGACAGCACGACCGCGCAGCACCTCATCGCGCGAGGCCTGCTGCGCGCCACGGCCTCGCAGGTCGCGAACGCGCAGACCGGCGCCATTTTCACCGACACGGGCGAACCGAATGGCCGCGCGGTGTACATCAAGCGCGGGTTTCTTTTCAACGGGGACGATGCGCTGGAGGTGCGCCTCAACGGCCGGCGCTGCGATGTCTTCGGAACGATCGGCCACGATCCCGGCTCGGCATGGTCCGCCGCCGGCGTGTCCACCGCCAACCAAAACCTTTCGCGCCGCCGCACCGCCATCGCCCCGTCTTCCGGCTGGACCAATCCATCGCTTGTCTTTGAAACCGCAGGCACATCGCTCGCCACCGCGCTCGACGGGTTCGGCGTCGCTCCGCCGCTCGACGACCCGTACGCCGAATGGGCCGCCGCGCGCGGGCTTTCCGGCGCCGCGGCGGAAATCGACGCCGATCCGGACGCCAACGGCCTTCCCAACGGCATCGAGTTCGTCTTCGGCGATGCCGGTCCGCGGTTGTCGCCGCCCGGCCCGGCCGCCGGCCAATGGCAGTGGCAGCTCGACGCACAGGCGCGCCACAGGATCGGCGCGCTGCGCTGGGGAGTGGCCACCTTCGATTCGCCCGCCGGCTGGGTCACACGCTGGGAGGAGCCATCGCCGGCCGTGCCGGCCATGCCGAACGCCGGCGAGTTTCGTCCGCTGACGCTCCGCCTACCTGCGAGTGATGCGGCCGCCGGACTGGCCCGCGTCTTTGTCGTCCGGCCGTAGGGCAGAGGCACAGGGGGCACGGTGCAGGGGGCACGGTGCAGCCGTACACGGTGCACGGATCAGAGGTCTTCGGTGCGAGGACAAATGCCAGTGCA
>CAZYHO010000705.1:0-2438 GCA_964647495.1 uncultured Akkermansia sp.
GCAACGTGGCATGCCCGAGTTCGTTGCCGGGCAGGTCGGTCATCGAAAGATTCACCGTAAGGGCAGGCGCGTAGCCAAGGACAGCAACCCACCTGGCATACGCCGCCCGCAGCATGGCTTCAGCGGCCACATCCAGCGCCGTCGAACCCTGGCGATTCACCTTCAGCCCTTCTGGTGGGGCGGATGCTTTTCCGAGAGCGGGCCTTGGACTTGGCCTTGCGCCCGGATTTGGCGGCGGCCTCGGGCGTTTTCCGGAGTGCGCAGAGCCGTGCCGGAATCACCTTGGTCTTGCTGGCGCGCAGGCACACGGGACGCTCGGGCATCCTCCGGTATTCAGCGGGCGGGGTGCCACGAGGGGTTCCCATGCGGCTTGCCTGGCGTCCTCCAGGGGCATCGCCCCGCTATTGCAACGCACGCTGACATCGGCTCCGAGCTTTGCCATTTCGGCGATGGCGCGGCGGTCGTTGTATGCGCTGTCCACCAGCACCAGATCACCTCTGTCACGGGCCGCCGGCGCAAACTCTCGCCTCCATGTTTGCTGGTCAGCTCGAAAAAGTCACAGCACAACTC
Source organism: uncultured Akkermansia sp. (assembly GCA_964647495.1). Taxonomy (GTDB): domain Bacteria; phylum Verrucomicrobiota; class Verrucomicrobiia; order Verrucomicrobiales; family V1-33; genus CAJBME01. Next base: position 571 of record CAZYHO010000705.1, read on the forward strand.
CGGCAGCCGCGGCGAATAATGCATTCGCCAGTCCCTGCCGGAGGCTCCGGGCTCCTGAATATTGCTGGCATCAAGCACCCGCAACTGGCGCCCAGACAGCCAAAAGGGTTGCTCGCGTTCCAGGATTCGCCACAGCGAATACTTCCGGCCCTCCAGTGTGTCACTGGCTGAGACGATGATCAAAAAACCGTACACACTTGTGCGATCCGGGCGCGTGCTGATCACACCGCCGCGCGGACATCAAAGTGTTTTATTCAAAACCCTTTCGTTTTCTTGACGGCGTGGCCGCGCGAGGCCACCCGGTGGCATGAACGAAGAGCAAGCGGCCTCGACGATGGCGCGGTTAAGCGCCGAACTGGAACGGCACAACCGGCTCTACTTCGTGGAAACGCGACCCGAGATTCCGGACCACGAATTCGACCGAATGATGCGCGAATTGGCCGACCTGGAAGCGGCGTGGCCCGGCCTGGCCTCGGAGAATTCACCGACACGGCGCGTCGGCGGCGCGCCGCTGCCGGGCTTCAGCCAGATCACACATCCGGAGCGGATGTTGAGCCTGGACAACACGTACTCGGAATCGGAGGTGGCGGACTTTTTCCGGCGGGTGGTCAAGGGCCTGGGCGTCCCGGGCGCCGAAGCGGCCAACGACCTCTTTGCCGCAGCCGCCGGACCGCGGGTCGAAATGGTCGTCGAGCCGAAAGTCGACGGTGTCGCCGTGGCGGTGCGCTACGAAAACCGCGCCCTCAAGTATGCGGCCACGCGCGGCGACGGCACGACCGGCGACGACATCACGGTGAATATCCGGACGATCCGCCGGCTGCCGTTGACGCTGCCGGACTCGGCGCCGGCGACCCTGGAAGTGCGCGGCGAAGTGTATATGCCGAAGGCGGCGTTCGAGGCGCTCAACGTACAGCGAGCCGAGGCGGGCGACCCGGTTTTCGCGAACCCGCGAAACTCGACCGCCGGCACCCTGAAGCTCCTCGATTCGCGCCAGGTTGCCAAACGCCCGCTCGAGATCATCGTACATGGGCTCGGCTCGGCGGAGAGCGCCGGCCTCTCGCTCCATGAGGATCTGTTTTCCCTCCTCGACCGTTGCGGCCTGCCGCGCACGCCGTGGTGGAAAAAAATCGGCACACTCGATGAGCTGCTGGCCGCCATCCGCGAGCTGGACGCCTTGCGCCACTCCCTGCCCTACGAAACGGACGGCGCGGTGGTCAAAGTCAATTCGCTCGCCGATCAGCGCGCCCTCGGCGCCACGAACAAGGCGCCGCGCTGGGCGATGGCGTTCAAGTACGCGCCCGAACAGGCCGAGACGCGCGTCGTTTCGATCGAGATTCAGGTCGGTCGCACCGGCGTGCTGACTCCGGTGGCGAACCTGGCGCCCGTGCCGTTGAGCGGCACCACCGTGAGCCGCGCGACCCTGCACAACGAGGAGGAAGTCCGCCGGAAAGACGTGCGCGTGGGAGATCTGGTGGTGGTCGAAAAAGCGGGCGAAATCATCCCTGCGGTCGTGGAAGTGCGGCGGCAGGCGCGCACAGGCGCGGAGACACCGTTCGATTTTCCAGCCACCTGCCCGGCTTGCGGGACACCGGTCGTGCGCGACGAAGTGCAGGTCGCCGTGCGCTGCCCGAACCGGGAATGCCCGGAACAGGTCAAGCGCCGCCTGCAACATTTCGCCTCCCGCGGCGCGATGGACATTGCCGGCCTCGGCGAGGCGATGGTCGAGCAGATCGTCAACGCCGGGCTGGCCCGGGATGCGGCCGACCTGTTTTCCCTGAGCCCCGAATCGTTGATCGAACTGGAGCGCAGCGGCAAAAAAAGCGTCGAAAACCTGCTCGCCGGCATCGAGGCCTCCAAACAGCAGCCGC
>CAZYHO010000706.1:0-2431 GCA_964647495.1 uncultured Akkermansia sp.
TGAACCGTGAACCATACCCCAAGAGATTCCATTGCGCAGCGCGCCAAGCCCCGTACGTTCACACTTCGTTCGATACCCTTCATCCATCGCCACCATGGCAGACAAAGACAACCGCTACGCCCAAAACGTCCCCGGAGCTTATTTCGTCGATGACCAGTGCATCGACTGCGATCTCTGCCGGGAGACCGCCCCCGCGAATTTCAAACGCGATGAGGACGGCGGGCATTCCTACGTGTACAAACAACCCGAAACCGACGACGAGCGGGCATTGTGCGATGAAGCGCTGGCGGGCTGCCCGGTCGAAGCGATCGGCAGCGACGGCGAGTAATGCCGCCTCGCGCCTCAGAGCGCCAGATGCCCGAGCGCCAGCAGGCCGTAGTACGTGTACTCGACGTCGAGGTCATGGTCGGCCCAATGACCGTGGAACCCGCCTTCCGCGTTCCAGAGCGAGTCGATGTAGTCCAGCATGCCTTCCTTGAGATGGCTGAAATCGGCTTGCAGGCCGTCGAGCGCGTGCAAGGCGACCGCCGTGCTCAACAGATCGGGAAGCGGAGCGCGCGAAAACGCTTTGAAGCCGCCATCCGGATGCGCCTGCGCGAGCAGCCAGGCGCCGAGTTCTGCGGGCGGCGCCACGGGAGTGTGGCGGTAAAACGTGACCGCGGCGGCCGTGGCGGTCGTACTGCCCTCGGCCAGCCCGGGCTCGTTCGCCCAGGCGCCGTCCGCCGTGCGCAACGCCCGCAGCGACCACGCGAGTCTCAACGACCTGGGCGGCCGCCGGTTCCAGTCCAGATACGCCGCCCCCGCCAGCATCGCTCCATAGGCGGAAGTGTGCGGCGCGCCCGGGCGTTGATGGTACCCACCGTCGCGTGTGCGCCACGCTTCCACCCGCTCCAGCAAACCGCCGGGCCGCTCGGCCTCCGGAAAATACGACCAGATCCGCGCCAGGCAGCACAAGTGAACAAAGTCCAGCGCCTCCCCGTCACCGAATCCCAGGATAAACCCGCGCACCGCCTCCAGTGGCAGCGCCGCCTGCAACGCCGCCAGCCCATCCAGACCGAACACCGTGTAGTACAAATCACTCCGCCCGCCCCGGTCCTGAAATCCGCCGTCGGCATCCTGCCTCGACCGCACAAACCGCTCGACCAGCTCCGCCGCCTCCGCGCCAAGCACGATCGGCGCCAGCCGGGCCACTTGCAGCATTTCCAATCGCAGGCTCACTGCCCTACCCTGCCCCACCCCGCCCTCCTGCCAAGCCACCATTCATACCTCCTCCCCCTCTACCCTGCCTCCTTCCTGCCCCCAGCCTCGTGCACGGTTCACGGTTCACGGTTCACAGTATTGGGGGTGCACGATGCGCGGTTCACAGAGCACGGCATTATGTTGAACGGTGGACCGTGAACCATGTGCCGTATATCGTGCCCCGTGCCCCGTGAACCATGAACCATGAACCATGAACCATGAACCATGTCCCGTGAACCCCCAAGCCATGCCCCCGCCACCCCGCCTTTCCCATCTCGATGACTCAGGCGCCGCGCGCATGGTCGACATCTCCGCCAAAGAAGTCACCCGCCGCACCGCCACCGCCTCCGGATTCATCCGCCTCCAGCCCGCCACCCTCGACCTCATCGAACGCCACGCCGCCTCCAAGGGCGATGTGCTCGCCGTCGCCCGCGTCGCCGCCATCCAGGCCGCCAAACTCACCTCCTCCCTCATCCCGCTCTGCCATCACCTCCCGCTCAGCTCCGTCACCATCGACTTCGCCACCCACCCCGACGGCATCACTGTCACCACCACCGCCCACACCTCCGCCCAGACCGGCGTCGAAATGGAAGCCCTCACCGCCGTCGCCGTCGCCACCCTCACCCTCTACGACATGCTCAAATCCGCCGACTCCTCCATGGTCATCGGGAACATCCGCCTCGAACACAAAACCAGGTGATCCAGGGCCGGTGGGCAGAGGCGAAGTCAGAGGCCAGCGGTCGGAGATTGGCGGACGCAGATTTGTGGATGGAGGGCGTCGCGGAATGGCCTGGCTGCGCCAGGCTTCGCTTGCCGGTTGAGGCCAGCGTCCAACCCGTGGCTCCGCAGATCGCCGCTTCCTGGGCCGCTGGATTCTCGCTCAACCGGCAGGATGAAGTTTATGCGCGTCACTTTTCACCTCCCGTCAATGCCGCTCCCGGCTTGGCTCCTGATCGGAGCCGGCCGGGAGCGGCGCCCAGACGGATATGGACATCGAACTTCGTCGCGGGCGGGCCCGGACCGTCGGGCACCTCGCTGCAGTAGATAAATTCGAACTCATCGATCTGCCGGGAATCCGGCTGACGGGCGTTCCATTGGCGGCACAGATACTTCGCGACCGGCTCGCGAAACACCTGGAACCCCAAGGCATCGAAGTAGGCCATTTCGCGGAAACACTTTGCCCATCGGTGGT
>CAZYHO010000707.1:0-2400 GCA_964647495.1 uncultured Akkermansia sp.
GCATAGCCGATGAGCATTTTGAAATCCACGTCCATCGTCACCGGATAACCGTCCCCGGAGATTTCATACTGCGGAAAACCGGCCGCATCGTAGATCCCGACCACACCGCTGCGCAGGCGCTTCTGGCCGTCCGTGGAAATGCCTGTCGCGCCGTTGGTCACGCCTGCCACACCATCCTCGCCCAGTTGCGTCGAGCGATTCACGAGTTCGGCATTGGTGACGGTGGCGCCCCCGATGATATTGATGCCGGCGCACTCATGATCGGCCGTGACCAGGATGAGCGTGTCGGGATCGGTTTTCAGGAACTCGATGCAGCGGCCGACCGCGCGATCGAACTCCACCGTGTCCAGCACCCAGCGTTCGCTGTCCATGTTATGCGCCTGCTTGTCGATGGACGCGCCCTCGATCATGAGCACGAAACCATTGCGGTTCTTGCTGAGCGCCGCGAGCGCTTTGTCGGTCATTTCGTCGAGCATCGGCTGGTCCGGGAAGGTGGCCACGGTTCCGACGGCGTCGCCGCCGCGCCGCGCGGCGATCTTGTCGAGCGCGATGTCCATGTTGCCGGTATGGAATAGCCCGAGGATGCGCTCCTGGCCGGCGGGGGCGGCATTCAGCGTGGTGGCGTCCGCCGCATAGTAGAAGCCCTCCGCCGCGAAATCGGCGATCAGATCACGCTCAGGGTCAACGGCTCCGATCGGGACACCCCAGCCCGTCGCGACATCGGCCGGCAACACGTAGTCCGCGCCGGCCGCCGTCGTTGAATCGACACGCCCGGAACCGGGAACCGATTTCGGCAGGAACCACCGCCGCCCTCCGCCCATCAGCACGCGCAGGTTTGCCTTGGCCACGGCCTCGTCCAGAAACATGTCGCAGATCCCGGTGCCCGCCCCGCGGTCCTGCGCGTGCACCGCAAAGGAGGCCGGAGTGGCATCTTCGACGTCGGCGGTGGTGATAATGCCCAGCGCCTTGCCCTGGGTGCGCGCCAGATAACTTCCCATGTGCTCGACCCTCGGATTGTCCCACTTCTCGGTCGTATCATCGGGGAAGACACCCTCCTGGTTGTTGTTTGACTTGTTGCCGGTCGAGTAACATGCCGCGCCTGGAGCCGAGTCCGTGACGATCGAGTTCAGCGAATGCGTCATGACGATGCCGGTGGTCGGCAGCGTGTCGATGGCCAGGACACTTTCCGCCTTCCCCTGCTTGACATTGCCGGTGATGATGCGGGCGGCGGTGCGGTGAGCGATGCCCATGCCGTCACCGATCAGATAAATGATGTTTTTCGCCTTTTTGCCCGCGGCCGCGAACCCGACGATCTCGAAATTCCCCGTGGCGCCGGCCTGAACTCCGTCATTCTGGGTCGCCACCACGCTGAGCGTGTGCGCGCCGGCCTTCGTGTTCGAGTAGGCGCGGAGGGCCAGGCTGAACCTGTCTCCGCCGATCGGGGTGATCGTCACCGTGCCCGGCACTGCCACGTTGTCGACGTGGAAAACGCCGCCGGTGATGGTCTTGCCGGCGTCGGCCTGCACGGTCGCCTGCACGTCAAAGCGCTGGCCGGTGGCGAAGCGCGCGATGAATGGCGGATTCGGATCATTGAACGTGAAGAGCGCGCTCGGCGGGTTGAGCCGTGTGACGCCTGGATCGGCCGACGCCGGTGTGAGGACGGCGGCATGACAGGCCAGGATGGACGAGACTATGGCGGTGGTTGATCTCATGGTGTGGTGGTTGTGTTTTGGGATTCAGAGGAAAGGCTGTCGTGCCGGTCCGGAACCGCGGGTGGTTCCGGAGCGAACCGGGCGGACGCCAGACGGCCATGCTGGAGGCCGATCGGCATGAGCAGGCTCAACGGGGCGGCTGTGCCCTGATCGATGACATGGTCCGCTTTCAGGCGGATGTGGGAGATGCGGCCGTCGCGTTCCTGGCGCGGCCCGAGTTCCAGGGTGCCGCATACTTCGAGCGGCCTGGGCGTCCAGACCGGCGCCCATCCATCGCGTCCCGCCAGAATGACATGGACGGCCCACGGAGGAAGGTCATCGGCGAGGCCGTACTCGCTCATGTTGAGCGTTATCGGTTGTGTGTTCAGGAGGAAGACGCGCGGATCGTCGTGAAGATGCCTGACCATCCAGCCGCGGATCCTGACTTTACGGCCATCCAGGGCGGCGGTACCGGCCGTGTATTGCAGCCCTTTCGGCCCCGCGGGCTTCACGAACACGTCGTTCATGTCCAGCGGTTCGTAGCCGGCGAGCGACACAGGCTCGGCAGGCTGTGTGTTATCCTCGGCCGCGGCGCCGGCCGCCGGCGGAGACGGAAGCGGCGCGCCGGCGCCCTCAGGCTGCGGCGAACGCCACATCAATACCGCAACCAGCGACAGCGCGACGAGACAGATGATGGGCGCGTAGGCGG
>CAZYHO010000708.1:0-2392 GCA_964647495.1 uncultured Akkermansia sp.
CAGAGCCGAAGCGCCTGAGCCCGAGGCGGGCGCGCCGCCCGCGCCGCCCGCCAGCGATCGGGCATTCTCGCTCGCTGAACTGGTCGCGACCCCGCCCGATCCGGAGCAGACACTTCTCGGCAACCGATTTCTCTGCCGAACCGGCTCCATGCTGTTCGTCGGACCGTCAGGGATAGGCAAATCGTCCGCATCCATGCTAATGGATGTTAGTTGGTCATGTGGTCGCGATGCATTCGGAATCGCGCCTGCCCGGCCCTTGCGTGTGCTGTGTGTGCAAGCCGAAAATGACACCGGGGACTTGCATGAAATGGCTTCCGGAGCGCTGGAATCGATCGAACTATCATCAGATGAAATGGCATTGGTAGAGAGTAACTTCCGAATCATCCGGCATCAAACATCGACCGGCAACTTATTTTTAGGATGGCTGGAGAAGCAGATCGTGAAACTGTCTCCTGACCTGGTCAGAATGGACCCGATGCTAGCATATTTCGGAGATGACCCGACAGACACAAAAGCAATCGCTCTTTTTTGCAGGGCAGGCTTGAATCCGATTCTCGAAAAGCATGACTGCGGCGCGATCATAAATCATCACACCCCCAAGACAAACTACCGTGACACCGCGGACTGGAAGCCACACGACTGGATGTATGCGGGGGCTGGTGGGGCTGACCTGACGAATTGGGCGCGCGCCATTCTTGTCGTCGATCCAACCGATGACCCGCGAACTTTTCGATTCATCGCCGCCAAGCGCGGGCGACGGGTGGGCTGGCTGGACGACGAGGGCAACCCGGTTCAGGAGCGGTTCTTTTCGCACGCATGCGAACAGGGACGCATCGCATGGGAAGACACCCCTCGCGACGTCGCAGAGGACCTGACACCCAAGCGCAAGACATCCTTGCCGTCGGAAGCGGAGTTCATCGCGCTCCTTCCGGCCGTGGATTTCAAGGCCCCTGAAACATGCCTCGTCACGATGAGTGAACTTGAGCTGCGCGCCCAAACGAAACGTATCGGCAAGACCGGGCTCGCCGGGCTTCGCGACCAGCTTGAGCGCGAGGGCAAAATCTACGTGCGGCGCGAAGGAGGAAAGGCACGCGCCATCCGCATCGGCAGGGCGGAAATCGCGAGCTATCTCCCCATCACGGAAGACAAGAAAGAAGCCATATGAACTCGTTCGCTCCCCACGCTCCCCACGCTCCCCCACGGTCCCCGGGGGACCGTGGATTTGCGCTTCTCACGCTCCCCGGCTCCCCCACCCCCCCTTTAGGGGGGGGGAGCGAGGGAGCGAAGCGCGGGCGTCATCCGGGGAGCGTCAGACACAAAATTCTCTGGGGAGCGAAAACCGGACATCGACCCCCACCCGCCAGACCCACGAAACCCAACCGAACCCCATGACCGCAACAACCGCCCCGCCACCGAACCCCCGATTCCGCACCGAGGACGAGGCCGCCCGTGAAGGCTGGACCCTCATCACGAGTTGGCTCTACCTGCCCGAGGAGGCCGACACGGCCAGCCGCATCATGGCCACCTTCGACGGCACGGCCCCCGGATCGCGCGCCGTGACGTTCTGCATCGTCGGCGACGCGAGCCGGATCGCCTTCGCGCGGCGGACCGAGGAACTGCGGCTGATCTGAAATCCATCGCCCTCATGAGCACCGCTCTCGAATCCACCATGTTCGTCATCATCGACCGGCTCGATGCCGAGTCACTGCGCCGAGCCGCCGACAGCATCGGCAAGATCCGGCCGATGCTCACCGGCGAACCCGTTGAGGCACGGCGCGGCGCGGCGCTCGCCTGCCTGCTGCTGGCGCTGGACGATGGTGTCCAGCCTGGACCGCCGGCCACACCACCGCCTGCTCCCGCCGGGACTGCTCCCGCACCGCCGCCGCCGCCGGACCTCATCCAGCCGCTGCCCGAGCTACCCAAAGAATGGTGTGACCCATCGGGGCAGTACGTGCCGAAGGATCGCACGATCGAATTCCTGGCCATCCCGCCCGAGATGGCAGGCGAGCTGCTCAAGCGCGCGCACCGCAACGGACATTTGCGGCCAGTCAGGCCAGGGCCAGGGCCAGGCGTCTGGTTTCGCACCGCCGACGTGCTCAAGCTGGGAGACAAACTTCGCGAAGTCGGCAGGCGGATCGAGGAGGCCGAAGCCTCGGGCGTGCCGCTCCACTTGCCATCGGCCCGACGCAAGCGCCGAAAGAAGTATCGCCGCCGCAGGAAGGAGCCGCGCCGGCCGGTGTTCGATGACGCGGGGAGCCTCGTCGCCGATTGGAGCGTGGATGACGAGGGTTTCGTCTGCCAGGCGCGGACCGGCATGGCGCTCGGCATAACTCGCGGGCGCCTGATCGAGTTTGAGCGCATGGGAGCGATCACCCGGCACGCCGACCCGACT
>CAZYHO010000709.1:0-2383 GCA_964647495.1 uncultured Akkermansia sp.
AGTCCCGACGGTAAGCCGGAATCGCAGGCCAAGACGCGCATAGGCCACATAGGCCACATAGGCCACATAGGCCGCATAGGCCACATAGGCCGCATAAGCCCCATAGGCCCATACGCCGGAATCACAGGCCAAACCGCGCAGCCAAGCCCGCAAGTGCGTTGGTCCTGCCTTCTGATCTCTGATCTCTGATCCCTGACCTCTGACCTCTGACCCTCTCTCCAATCGATCGCACAAGGGGTCTGTCCCCGTTCCGGCCCGCCCCGGCCGATTGGCCGCTTGCCCCATGGCGGAGTGCGGTGGTAGATGGCGGTTTCCCGAAGTGCCGATGACCGATGTCCCGCCCGCCGCGAGCAGCAAATCTTCCGTCTTTGTGCGGCGGCTGAGCAGCACCCTGGCGCTGTGGGGGATCATGGTGGCCGCGGTGTGGAGCGCGCATCCGGTCCTGCTGTTTGCGATCATCACCGGCCTGGGAGCGGTGGGTCTGGTCGAGTGGCGGCGCCTGCTCGGGCGGGCGCTGGACGGCTGGTGGCGCGTCTGGCTTTACGCCGTGTCGGCGGGGTATGCGGCGCTGGTTTATCGGGAATCGCAGAACGGGCAGGGCGGCACGCCCGGCCTGGCGGAGGCCGTGGCGCTGCCGGTGCTGCTTTTCGGGCTGTTTGCCGGCACGCTGCGACGCGAGCCCGAAGGCCGGGAGACGTTGTGGCGTGTGTTCGCGGCTCTCGCGGGTTTCGTGTACGTGGTATTCCTGTTCAGCTTTGCGTGGCGGCTGCTGCTTGTGCCGGGGTGGGCGGGGTCCGGCGCGCTGCCGGGCGTGTACTATCTGCTCTTTGTCATCGCGGCCACGAAGTTCAGCGACATGGGGGCCTACGCCATCGGCGTGCTGTTCGGCCGCCATAAAATGATCCCGCACATCAGCCCGGGCAAAACGTGGGAAGGGCTGGGCGGGGCGTTTCTCGGGGCCTTCATCGCCGCTCACGGCATGGTCGCTCTCTTCGGCGACCGCATCCCGATGATCGATCACGCGCATGCCGCCGGCCTCGCGGTGTCACTCACGGTCATTTCCGTAATCGCGGACCTCGCCGAGTCCGTGATCAAACGCTGCCTCGCCGTCAAGGACTCCGGCCATTTTCTGCCGGGTATCGGAGGCGCGCTCGATCTCATCGACAGCCTGCTCTTCACCGCGCCGGCCGCCTGGCTTTATTTCCATCTCGTGGTCAAACCATGATGCCCGCTCCGACAGCGCCCACCACGCCCCGCCGCGTTGTCATTCTCGGATCCACCGGGTCGATCGGCACAAGCGCGCTCAAGGTCGCGCGCGATTTGCCCGAGTGGATGCAGGTCGTCGGCCTGGCCGCCTGCCGCAACGGCGACCAGCTCGCCGCGCAGGCCGCCGAGTTCGGTGTGGCGCATGCCGCCCTGGCCGACGAGGGCGCGGCGGCCGCACTGGCCGGCCGACTGGCGCCCTCGTGCACGCTGCACGGCGGCCCGCAAGGGTTGGTCGATCTGATCGACGCCACGCAGCCGGATCTCGTGCTGGTCGCCATCGTCGGCACCGCCGGGCTGCGGCCGGCCCTCGCCGCCATCGAGGCCGGCGCCGACCTCGCTGTGGCCAGCAAGGAAATCCTCGTCATGGCCGGCGAATCGGTGATGGATACCGCGCGCCGGCACGGTGTCCGGATTCTCCCGGTCGACAGCGAGCACAACGCCATTTTCCAATGCCTCGAAGGCCGTGACCCGGCGAGCGTGGCGCGCCTGCTGCTGACGGCCAGCGGCGGCCCGTTTCGCACCCTGCCCGCGGACCAGCTCGCCTCGGTTACCGTCGGGCAGGCGCTCCGGCATCCGACCTGGAACATGGGGCCGAAGATCACGATCGACTCCGCCACCCTCTTCAACAAGGGGCTGGAAATGATCGAGGCGCGCTGGCTCTTCGATGTCGGAATGGACCGCATCGGGGTCGTCGTCCATCCGCAAAGCATCATCCACAGCATGGTCGAATTCGTCGATGGCTCGGTGCTCGCGCAGCTCAGCCACTCGGACATGTGCTTTCCGATCCAGTACGCCGTGACCTGGCCGGCGCGCACGCGCGGCAGTCTGCGGCCGGTCGATTTCGCGGCGCTGGGCCAGCTCACGTTCGAGAATCCGCGCACCGCCGACTTTCCGGCCCTGGACCTCGCCCGCCACGCCGGCCTGACCGGCGGCACGCTCCCCGCCGTGCTCAACGCGGCCAACGAAATCGCGGTCGCCGCTTTCCTCGACGGGCACCTCGGCTTTCCCGGCATCTGGCGCGTCGTCGAACACACCATGAACCGCCACTCAGCGCTGCCACACCCGACACTCGACGAAATCCTCGCCGCGGACACATGGGCGCGCGACGTGGCAGCGG
>CAZYHO010000710.1:0-2381 GCA_964647495.1 uncultured Akkermansia sp.
TGGTCGTGTGATTTGCGAGGCGGTTACGGGGTGCCGGTGGATGGCGGAAGGTGCTGCGCGACGTCGGCGGCGGTGGCGGCGAGGGCGGCGAGTTCGGTGGGCGACCATTCGTGGTACCCGGATTTGGCGAATCCGAGCACGCCGTGGAGCCGGCCGTCGACGATCATGGGAACGGCGACGCTGGCCTGGACGGGGACGGCCTTGGCGCCGGGGCGGATGTCGCCGGTGGTATCGGTCTGGAGGTTGCATGTCTGGACCGGTTCGCGGCGTTCCGCGGCGAGTCCGGCCATGCCTTTGCCGACCGGCACGACCGCGACGATGTCGGCGACGTGGGGTGGCAGGCCGATGTGTGCGGCGAGTTTGAGCTGGCCGTCGCCGGGATCGAGGACGTGCAGGGTGCCGGTGGAGCAGGCGTGGGCGGCCAGGGCCGCGCTGAGGATTTCGTCGGGGGACATGGATTGCGGGTGGATTCGGCGGCACTTTAAACCCGGGTCCGGCGATTGATGAACCACAAAGAACAGGGACTCTTGAGCGCGGGGTGGACCGCGATATGGTGGCGCCCGATGACCAGAGATGCGCCCCAGCACCAGAAACGGCCGGACCGGAGAACGGTCGGGAATCTTTGCATGCCGGATCCCGATTGACCGCCGATGCTTTCATTTTCCACCTGCTGGAACAGCCATCGCCACACTGAAGGCGAGCATGTTGTCCACGAGATCAAGGCGATGGGGTTCGACACGATCGAGATCAGCCACGGGCTGAAGGTGTCGCTTTTGCCCGGGATACAGAAGGCGTTCCGGGAGGGGCAGATCAGGGTATCTGGGCTGCACAACTTCTGCCCGTCGCCGGTCGAGCTGATGATCGACGCGCCGGACGCGTACGAGTTCACCTCGCATCGCATGACGGACCGCGAGCGGGCGATGTCATTGACGCTCAGGACACTGGAATTTGCGGCGCAATTCGAGGCGCGGTACGTGGTGCTGCACCTCGGCAGTGTGCCGATCCGGAAATACACGGCGCGGCTGGAGGCGATGCTGGCGGAGGGGAAGCGGCACACGCGCGAGTATGTGCGGTTGAAGCTGGCGTTTGTGGAGGCGCGCGAGCGCGTGGCGTCGCGGTATGTGGAGCGGGCGCGGGATGCGGTGGCGCAGATCGCGGAGAAGGCGAAGGAGGTCGGGGTGCCGGTGGCGCTGGAGAGCCGGAGTCATTTCGAGCAGGTGCCGACGGAGGCCGAGATGGTGTCGCTGCTGGACCATTTCCGGGAGAATCCATGGGTCGGGTACTGGCACGACTTCGGCCATGTCCAGCGCAAGGCGAACCTGGGATTGCTGGACCATGATGCCTGCATCCGGGCGGCGGCGCCGCACTGGCTCGGGTGCCATCTGCACGACGTGGAATGGCCGCACCGCGACCACCGCGTCCCGCTGACGGCGAGCGGTGTGGACTTCGACACCCTGATGCCGCTGGTGCCGAAGGGCCGGCCGGTGGTCTGGGAAATCAGCAGCCGCCGCCGCAAACAAACAATCGTCGACGCGCTGCCCCGCTGGCGCGATCGCTTCGGCGATTGGTGATGCCCGAAATCCGCCTGACGAATCCGCCCGCTCAACGACCGCACTCACGGATGGAATCCCGACACTCCACAACCGCCGGCGCCGGCGCCGCTCCGGCCTCAACCCCGGCCACAGCCGCAGCCGCAGCCACCGTTCCCGACGGCTGGATCGCCCAGGCGATCCATGTGCTGCGCTACGTGATCAGCCACCCGCCGCTCGAATCTTTCCGCTATCTGAAGTCGAAGGACGCGCCGTTTATCGTGCAGTTCGCCAAGTATGGCTTTTGCGGGGTGGTGGCGACACTGTCCCACACGGCGGCCGCCTGGTGGTTCTCGGTGCATTGGTTCCCGGCGTTCGACGGCGCGCCAAAGGACGTGCTCAAATGGAACCAGATTTACGCGAATCTGTGGGCGCTGCCGATCGGCAACATGGTCGCTTATCTGACCAACGTCATCTGGGTCTTCACGGGCGGCCGCCACAACCGCTGGCTCGAGTTCGCCCTCTTCAGCCTGGTCAACCTCGTCAGCGGTGTGGCCGGCATCCTCGCCGGGCCCTTCCTCCGCGACTGGCTGCAAACCGGCTGGTGGATCGCCCAACTCATGCTCATCGTCACCTCCGCCCTGGTCAATTTCTGCTGCCGCAAGTTCATCGTCTTTCAAAAATGAGTGGCAGTAACGAGAAATGGAAAAGGCATAATTACCATAATATCCATATCTCGCTGACCCTCTTTGCGAGTATCTCAAGAGATTCCGTCTCTGACTTGACTTGGGATGACCGGACTCCGCACGCATGGCAACGGGAATCGGCGTGTCCGCTTGCGGGCGCTGGTGG
>CAZYHO010000711.1:0-2379 GCA_964647495.1 uncultured Akkermansia sp.
GTGGAGTAGAGGCGGCCGCCGGCGAGGCTCCATTGGTCTGTGGGTTCCCAGGATCCGGCGTCGGCGCCGGTGCGGGTTTGGGAGTCGATGAGGCGGCGGTGGATGGAATGGCGGTGCGCCTGGGCTTCGGTGGAGAGTGAGTGGCGGAGCGTGACGGCTGTGATATAGGCGCGGTGGAAATCCGGGGCGGTGGAGTGGGGGAGAGGGGAGAGGGATTCGGGGACGGCGGGTTGCGTGTCGAGCCAGGCGTTGGCGCGGTCGAGGGCGGGCGCGGCGTCGTTCCATCCGAGGTGAACGGCGAGGGCGAGGGCGTCGCGGTGCCAGAGGGTGATGGCGGCGAGCGGTTCGCCGGCGGGGTCGGCGCCCCAGCCGCCGGACGGTGACTGGCGGGCGAGGATGGCGCGGACCGCGGCGTCGGCGGACTGGCGGAAGCTGTCGTCGATTCCGGCCTGGCAGGCGTGGAGGAGCGCGCACGTGGAGATGCCCTGGACAAAAGCGGAGGCGCCGAACTGAGCGCCGAATGTGCCGTCGGGTTGCTGGAGGCTCTGGAGGAATTGCGCGGCGCGATGCGCGGCGTCGGTGCGTTGCGGGGTGGGTGGTCCTTCGAGCAGCGCGAGGAGCGGGAGCGCCGTGAGGGCGGCCTGGTAACGCGGGTTGCCGCCCCATTTTTCGGCGTCCCATGAGCCGTCCGCCTCCTGGTGCTGGCAGAACCAGTCGAGCGCCCGCGCCAGGCTTTGTTCGCGCTCGCCGATTTCCGGAGCCGCGACCAGGACGGCTGTCCGGGACGCGCGTGATGGAAAGAACGTCCACGCCAGCCCGGTCGCGAGCACCAGGGCGGCGGCCGCGGTGACCGCCTGGATGACGCGGCGATGGCGGCGGGCCGCACGGGTGTCGTCGCGGGCGCGGGCGAGTGTTTCGGCGGCGAGGTCGCGGGACAGCGGGGCGGCGGGCGCTTCGTGGAGTGTTTCGAGCAGGCGGCGCAGGGCGGCGACCTCGTCCCGGCACGGGTGGCAGGTATCGAGGTGCCGCGCGAACGCGGTCATCCGGGCGGCGGTGAGTTCGCCGGCGAGGAAAGCGGCCGCTTCCTGGGTGTGCGGGCAGTCGGGAGTCATTGCAGGATTTGCTTCAGCGCGGCGAGGGCGAGGTTGATGCGGCTTTTGACCGTGCCCAGCGGAATGCCGAGGACATCGGCCACCTCCTGGTAACGGAGCCCCTGATACACATTGAGCACGATGGCTTCCCGCAGCTTCGGCGAAAGGCGGTCGAGCGCGGCCTGCACGTCCATCGACTCGCCGGCGCGCACGGGCGCCGGCTGCGTGTGGACGTGGCATTCGTTTTCCAGGGCGGCGGCCAGGCGCGCGTGGCGGCACGCCTTGCGCCCGCGATCGGCCCACACATGGCGGGCAAGGTGATAAAGAAACGCCGTGAACCGCGCCGACGGCCGGTAACTGTCCCGGTAACGGAACACGCGCACAAATGTCTCCTGGACGAGATCCTCACTGTCAGTTCGAGCGCCCATGCGCACAAAAAAGTTCAGCAATGGTTGCTGATGACGGCGGACAAGCGCGGTGAACGCCGGTTCGCTGCCGGCCGCCACCTCCAGCATCAACCGCACATCCGGATCGAACATCTCGCTGCCCGCCACCTCCCCGCCCAGCCGGCAATCAGGCGGCGGCGCCATCTCGGCCATCTCGGAGACAAGCGAAGCAACAGTCACGGGACGGTCATAGTGGGCGGAGTGATCGCGCGGGGCAAGTGGAAGGTGGGGAGGGGGGGCGGGGTTGGGGAAAGGGTGTTCAGTGTTCAAGGGTCGGGACCGGCGTGGTGCGCACTTGGCTTCGCATTCCGCCTCGCGGCGGGACTCCAACGCAACGGTTTTTCGCACAGCTTTTGAGTTGGGGAATTCCTCGACTGGCTGAAGCCGGGCGTCCATGCGGACCTCATCGCCGGAGAAATCGCCATGCACTCGCCCGTCAACCTCAGACACGCAAGACTGATCAACTTCGTGGATGGCCTTCTGCGCGCTTATATCGAAGAAGAAAACCTCGGTGAATTGCACCGGGAAACGGTCGCCGTGCGGCTGAGCCTCCGGGAGACGTTCATGCCGGATCTGGCCTATCCCCGGGTTCCATGTCCGACGCTCCTGGCTCGATCCCGCCAGCCTGCCGATAGTGAGCGATTGCCTGAAACTCCTGCTCTCCGCCCGGCGCAAACGGCGCCGCTGATCAGTGGCGCCGGCGCAGCATGATCTGGTTCTCGGGTAGGGCGGCGCGTCCCGCCCGCCGTCTCCGGCGTCTCGCCGGAGACATCGTGCGTCTCGCACCGTGTGCGCGCACACGTTTTCAGTTACAAGGAGCGGGACGCTCGATGGACGGGGCG
>CAZYHO010000712.1:0-2370 GCA_964647495.1 uncultured Akkermansia sp.
GCTTTTCAGTTGGAGTACCGGCTTCAGCCGGGGATTGCGCAAGGGGTCTGTCCCCAATCCTGCCCATGTGCGGCCTGTGGACGGACGCGCCCGGTAGCCTGACGTTGCTGGCGTGTGGCTGACGAATGCCGCCGGCCCGGTGTCGTTGGCGCCGTCGCGAGCCCGGGATCTGGTCGAATTTTTTTGTCCGCTTCGCCGCCGATGAAGACATTATTTTCGGAATCCATGCGTCGGCGTCCACTTCTATCCTCGATTTCCCCGGACAATGCCACGTCTGCATGCCCGCTGGAGCAGGCGTGTCGGGAGCATCGTTCCTGGGTGGAAACACTGGCGCGGCGCCACCTGAACGATGCGTCACTGGCGGAGGAGGTGACTCAGGACGTATTCCTCAAGCTCTCTCAATTGCCTTCGCCTCCCTGCGACGCCGCGGCGTTGCGCGCATGGTTGTTGCGGTGCGCGTGGTATCTGGCAGCCAATGCGCGCAGGAAACGCACACGGCACCAGAAACTGGTGGCCGCCTTCGCCGGCCAGCAGATCGAAGATCACAAGCAGCCGGAATATCCTGTCGAAACCGAAGAGCTGGATGTCGCATTGGCGACGCTGCCGGCATTGGAGCAATCGCTGTTGCTGCAGTATTTCTTCGAAGGCCGCAGCCACGCGGAAATCGGCGCGCGCCATGCCTTGTCGGCCGAGGCGACACGCAAGCGCATCACCCGCGCCCTGCGTCGATTGCACGGAAGGTTGGAACGTCGGGGACATCCGCTGCTGGTGGCGGAAGTCGCGTCGGAATTGGGTGTATCACCCTCCTGCGTCACCGCGCTGGCCGGCGGTACGGCTCTCGGCGGCGCGACGTTTTTGACTGCCATGACTACCACGAAATCCGTCGCTCTCACGGCCGCCGCCTGTCTCGGCCTTGCCGTCATTCCCTGGCTTCACCAACAACAGAGAATCGCGGCGTTGCGGGCGCAACTCGCGGTAGCGGTACCCGCCGGCGCCGCTCCACCGCGTCCGCCATCGCCGCCGCTCGCCACGGAGAAGGCTCCCGCTTTCCCGGCTGGATGGACGGCGGACATGCCCGAAAGCCTGCAGCACGTGGCGTCGGCCTGGCCTCGGATCATCGCCGCGCCTTCGGGAGAACCGAATCAGGCGCTCATCGACACTCTGGCTTTGCTGCTCCGGGATCCCGATGCGGCGCGGCGCGAGGCAGCGTTCAAGATGCTGTGCGGTTTGTTGCGCGAGGAAGATTTGACCGCAGTGCAGGCGCTCTTCGCCGCCGAAGAAAAGCGCGGCGTGTTGCGGGTGCCGGAGTATTCAGCGCTGTGTTTCCGGCAAGGGCAATTGCTGGGGCGAGAGGCCCTCGTGGCGAAAGTCGGCGATCCGCCCCTGGCGCCGTTGGACCGACTTTCCGCCGCCCTGCTGGAGGGCTGGGCATCCCGGGAGCCGCGGGAAGCCTATGCCTGGCTGGAACAACTGCCGGAGGGATTCGCTTTCCGCACCCAGGCACTCCAGCCTTTTTTTCACGCCGCACTGAGGGATCATCCGGGCATTGCACGACAGATGGCCGAAGAGGCGGCCGCCCCCGTCGCCCGCGTGATGTTGCAAGCCATGGCCTTGAGGGAGATCGATGTCGGCGGAGTGGAGGCACTGGCATCATGGTTTCACGCGTTGCCGGAGCGGGAGAATTGGCGGGAGGCGCGCGGGGAATTGGCGTTCTTGGTCGCCGAGCGCCAGAGTTTCGCGAGTGCCGAAGCCGCCATTCACACCCTGCAGGCCGGGTGGGACCAGCCGTGGGGTGGCGAGGCGCTGGCGAAAAAAATCGCCACGCGTTTCGGACACGTGAACGAAGGCAAGGTGCTCGCCATGCTGGAAATCCTGCCGGTGGATTCCCCGTTGGCGGCCACGCTGGCGGATACCCTTTTCGCCAGCATGGCCGCACACCAATGGAATGTGGCGGCTGATTTTCTCGCCCAACACCCGGAGTTCCCCCACTATGACCGCGCGGTGGTGTCGTTTGTGGAAGGCATCCACGGGCACAATCCGGAAGTCGCCCGCGCCTGGGCCGCCACGGTGAAAGATGCCGCCCGCCGCGAGGCCTTGCAGCAACAGTTGGAGCCGTGATAGCCGTGGGAGGCCACCGCGCATGGCCGGCGTCCAATGCAGCGCCGTCCTCAGTCGCGTTCGGCATCGTCCATGTGGGCGACGTGGTCGCTCCTCAGTCGCTGACGATCACGAACACCGCCGCAGCGGACGGGTTCAGCGAATCGCTGCGCAGGTCACTCACCACCACCGCGGCCGCAGGATGGAATAGCTGGTTACGCGGCTTCCGGCAGCAGGCGGGAGAGCCGTTTGTCCAGCAGATCACGGTATTGG
>CAZYHO010000713.1:0-2369 GCA_964647495.1 uncultured Akkermansia sp.
GACCTTCTCCACGCCGGTCACCACCTCGCGGACGCGGAAGGCGAGGCCGTCGGTCTTGGCGAGGCTGATGATGCGCGGATCGGCGAGCTTGGCGCGCAGAAGCATGGCGAGCTGGCCGAACCCGTAGGCGCCTGAATCGTTCATCTCGACCACGACGACCTTGTCGTAATTCCGGAACAGGCTGCCGAGATCCTGCGGAAGCGGGTGCAGGTGGCGCATGTGCAGGCAGGCGGCTTTGTGGCCCTCGGCGCGCAGGCGGTCGACGCTTTCGCGGATCGGGCCGAACGTGCTGCCCCAGCCGACGAGCAGGACGCGCCCGGTCTCATCGCCGTGGATTGGCGGCAGCGGGAACCCGGCCGCCGCGTCGAGCAACTTCTGGCGCCGCTTGCGCTGCATCTCGGCGTGCATCTTCGGATTGCCGGATGGATGGCCCCATTCGTCGTGCTCGAGGCCGGTCACCACCGGGTATTTGCCGCCGCCGAGCCGCGTGCCCGGCGGCGCGTGGCGTGTGGTGCGGCCGAGCGGATACGGCGCGAATTCGGCGCCCGGGTCGGCCAGGTCCAGCTCCGGCTCGATCCAATGCACGTCGAGATCCGGCTCGGGAAAGGCCTCGATGCGGCTGCTGATGGCCTGGTCGCTCAGGATGATGACCGGGCAGGAGTAGCGCCGCGCGAGCCGGCACGCTTCGAGCCCGATATAAAAACAGTCTTCGACGTCGCGCGGCGCCAGCACGATGCGCGGGCAGTCACCGTGGCTGCCGTAGATCGCCTGCATCAGGTCGCTTTGCTCCACGCTCGTCGGCAGGCCGGTGGACGGGCCGCCGCGCTGGACGTTGACGACGATGATCGGGAGTTCCGCCATGCTCGCGTAACTCAGCGCCTCCATTTTCAGCGACAGGCCCGGGCCGGAGCTGCCGGTCAAGGCCAAATGCCCGGCATACGCGGCCCCGAGCGCCATGGAAACCGCGGCCAGCTCGTCCTCGGCCTGGACGAAAATGCCGCCGTACTTCGGCAGCTCGGCGCGCATCGCCTCCATGATCGGCGACCACGGCGTAATCGGATAGGCCGCGCCGTACCGCACGCCGCCGGCCAGCAGCCCCATCGTCAGCATCTGGTTGCCGTCGGTGGAAATCCGCCGCTCGCCCTGCTGCTCGCCCGGCACGAACTGGAACTTTTCCAGATCGCCGACCTGATGCGCGAATCCCGCGTCGAACGCGAGCATCGCGTTGCGGAGGACGGACTCGTCTTTCTTGCCGAATTGCCGCGCGATGATGCCGACGAGCTTTTCCTTGTCCAATCCGAACATCGCGCACACCAGACCGAGCACGAACAGGTTCTTGCCGCGATCCTTGGCCGACCCGCCGATCGCCTCGATGGTCGCCGCCGTGAAGGGCACGCCGATGTGGGTGACGTGCTTTTCGCCGCTGCGCACTTCCTTGACCTCACCCGAGTCGTACAGGCAGATGCCGCCCTCGCGCACCGCCCCGAAGTGGTTGTCGTAACTGTGCTGGTAAAACGCGACGAGCACATCCGCCTCGTCCCCTTCATGCACCACGTCGCCCGAGCCCAGATGCACCTGGAAAATCGACGGCCCGCCCGAGATGGTCGACGGAATCGTCATGTACGTCATCACGTCCTGGGCGGTGCGGCCGGCCAGGCGCGCCAGGAACCCGCCGATCGACTGGATGCCGTCCTGCGAGTTTCCGGCGAACCGGATGACGGCGTTGCGCAAGGATGCATGCCGCGGTGGCGCGGCCGTGGGGCTGGTTTCTGCGGACATGGACGGGGATCAGGGTGGCGGCAAGAAGCGGCCCGAACCATGGCTATCCCCGGCGGAAAGGCAAAGGCAAAGTCGGGGGGGTTCGTGGTTCGTGGTTCGTGGTTCGTGGTTCGTGGTTCGTGGTTCATGGTTCGTGGTTCATGGTTCGTGGTTCGTGGTTCGTGGGGCACGGCGCAGGCTGGAGGCGGTGCACGGCGCGGGATGTGTGGTGCAGGATTATATATGGTGGACAGTTCAGAGTGCAGGGATTCAAGGCGGAAGAACACACGGATCGCGAGACAAAGGCCTTCCGAGCCGCCTCGCCATGTATGCTACTTGAATCCCTGCACCCCACACCGTACACCCTGAACCTCGTTCCACACACCACCTCAGCCTTGAACCATGCACCGTGCATCCTCAAACCGTGTACCGTGCACCCTTGAACCGTGAACCCTCAAAACCGTGCACCCAATCAACCGTGAACCATGAACCGTGAACCGTGCACCCCTCAAGACGCAGACTTGCTCGACGACATCCGCCGCGCGTCGGAGGATCCCGGCACGTTTCACCTGTGGTGGCTCGGGCAAAGCGGCTTTCTGCTCAAGTGGGGG
>CAZYHO010000714.1:0-2367 GCA_964647495.1 uncultured Akkermansia sp.
TATGGCCAGATGCACCGCCCATGGACGAAGTCCGCCCTTCAAGGAGGCATTTGCAACTCAAATGCCTCTGTGTGTCTGAACTTGTTAAGACACACAGAGGCTTAATTCTACTGTTATGCTCAAAGAATCTCCAGTGCAGATGCCTCAGTGGATTCGTGAGCGTTTCCCTCCCGATCATCGATCCGCAGTAGATCACCTCAGGGGCCTAATCGACGAGGGCATGCTGAGGGAGATTGCAGAGGCGGACTACGCTCAGGATGTCGAGGGACATTTCTCGGCACTCAAACCGATTTGGCAGGGTGGCGATCTGACTGAGCTAGATCACTGGTTCCCAATGGAAGTGCTTGAGCTTATTCGATGGTCTGAGCCGGAAGATTCCGCTTGGAAGCCGGGATCGACGGGTTCACGCGGCCACAAGATGCGGGCATTCTCATGCGCGGTTCTACTCGCCACTCCCAATTTTGAGCCAGACAAGGAGACGCTGATTCAGATGGTTGATTCGGTAGCGTTGCTTGAGCCCGAAGCCCAAGAGTCAGTCGCACGTTTTCTTGTATGGCGGCTCGATACGCTCGGCCACGAGGAAGATCGCCCATTTTTCGCGTTAGCTCTTGCGGCAATTACCCAATCTCTGGAGGATTCCATTACATCCTCTATGGAGCAGGATTTGGCCGACTGGGTAGAGGGCGAGGAATCCGTTGAACGGTCATTTCTAGCCGGATTCCACGACAGGTATCAGAATGCTCCGTGGATGTTCGGGCTTTCGTTCAACAACATGCGCAACGAACGCTGGAAGTCTCTGATTCGCACCGTTCAGGAGAGATCAGGCGACGGTCCATTCGGCCGCATGCTCGCTGAAAACAACAAAGCATAACAAGGCGTCGCTCTCACACCTGCCCCGCCGCAAGTTACAATCCGCCGTGACCGTTTAACCATCAACCAGTAGTCGAAGCCTCGCCCTCGGACAGGTGTGAGAGGACTTGACGTTCGCCTACACGCAGTGCCTTTCCTCAACAGCCCCATGAAAGCCATACCAACAGTCCTTGCGATCACAAGCCTATGTTTGCCTTCCTGTCAGTTTTCCTACGAGAACAGCTATAGTGTGCAGCGCGGAGGCCATCAAGCTTCTACCGCACCGGAGCTTAAGCTTCCCAAACCAAAGGGAAGATACGTTGCTGCTATAGATGCTGCCAGCACAATCGGCTTCTCGTCTGAGAGAGCCGTTGCTTTGCGAGATGTGGCCGCCAAGCACGATCTTTCCGCGCCTGAACAGGGCTACCTTGTTGATGTCGTTCGTGTTACTGGTGGATTTAGCTCTGACGTGACTTCGATTCTCATTACTTTACTTCGCAACCCCAGTGTGACGAACGCTACCAGACGCAAGATTTCTGGCTCTCTAGAGTGCCTTGGCCTCTTCTCATCGGATGCGACTAAGGTTGCGCTGCAACTAGCCCATTCATAATGGTGTCGCTGCTCAATCGACGATTACATGGTATGACACAAGCAAAGTCAAAGGCGAAGGCGGTGCAGCCAACCGCTGGGGCCGCTGTAGTTTCCATGCTTTCCCTGACTCCAACCCCGTCCTCCGCGATCCACGCGCGTCCCCGCCCCAGCGGTCGGCTGACCTTGGTCGTTGGGCCAAGAACCGCAGCATCAATCTCATGAGCGACACAACCGCAGCGCAATGGTGGAGCTCCCGCCGCCCGAAATACAATCGCGGATTGCTCATCGCTGGGATTTTGGCGTTTGTTGCCTATATCGTCATTGGTTCCACTCTGCTCCGGAACAATACGGAATTTGAGGTGACCATCTTTACTACATTATTTCAGGGGATCGCGTTTTTAGTGATGGTCGCGGTTGCGAACGCATTTTATTCGTTGGGACTCATTTCCGAGCGTATCGTCAGTCCCAAGAATCCCGATCAATATCGGAGGATTTGCTATCGTCTTGGATTTTGGTTGTCCGTATTGCTTCCGTTTTCCATTCCTGTTCTACTTCTGACTACTGAACTCTTATCCAGGAATCATGTCCAACCCTAACCCAAGGCCCAACAAAACTGGTGAGCATCACGCGGAGCGATAGCGGAGCCGTGATGTTCACTTTGGTTGAACGATTCGCGTGTGGGAGGGAGGCGTGATCAGATGGGTGGCGGTGTGCGCGGAGCCGCGAGGGGAAAGCTTTTCGAGCCGGGACCGGCGGGGACAGTGGAATTGACATGCACCGATCCCGAGGTGCCGGTGGATGAGGGGAATCTGGTCGTCAAGGCGCTGCGGGCGCTGGGAGGAAGCGCGCGGACCGCTGCCGGCGCTGCGTGTGCGCCTGCCGGTGATGTTGCTCAAGCCTCCGTTTCCGGTGCCCACGCCCTGGGCC
>CAZYHO010000715.1:0-2366 GCA_964647495.1 uncultured Akkermansia sp.
ACCACTGACCACTGACCACTGACCACTGACCACTGACCACTGACCTCCGGATTGCACAAGGGGTCTGTCCCCGATCCTGCAGTGGGGCCGTTGGCCTTGGTGGTGCGGAGAACCGTTGTGCAAAGAGCTGCCTTCTTCGGCTGAAGCAATGCTCAATAATGCATTGGCCTTCTTATGATGGCGCGGCGACGCTGGGGTTCCTGCTGACCTCTGATCCCTGACTTCTGAACACATGGCTTCGCTGTTGAAATCACTGAAGTTGATCGCGGATCCGACGCGGATCCGGGTGCTTGGGCTGTTGCGGCGGCAGGAGCTGACGGTGGCGGAACTTCAGGAAATACTGGGCATGGGGCAGTCGCGGATATCGACGCAGCTATCGCAGTTGCGTGGGGCGGGGCTGGTGGGTGACCGGCGGGTGGGAAAGAACATTCATTATGGGGTGGTGGCCGGCGCGGGATCCGGGGCGGTGTGGGAACTGGTGGAGCAGGCGGTGGCGGAGCTGCCGGAGAGCGCGGCGGACCGGGCGGCGCTGGCGCTGGTGTTGAGGAAGCGGTCGGACAAGGCGCGGGCGTATTTCGATCAACTGGCGGGGAAATTCGGGCGCACGTACGTGCCCGGGCGGTCGTGGAAAGCGTTGAGCGAGGCATTGATCCGGCTGATGGAGCCGCGGGTGATCGCCGACCTGGGGGCGGGCGAGGGGACGCTTTCGCAGTTGCTGGCGCAGCGGGCGGAGCGGGTGATCGCGGTGGACAACTCGCCGCGGATGGTCGAGTTCGGCGCGGCGCTGGCCCGTGAGAACGGCGTGCGGAACCTCGAGTACCGGCTCGGCGACCTGGAGGCGCCGCCGATCGGGGATACGAGCGTGGATCTGGTGGTTTTCAGCCAGGCGCTGCACCACGCGCAACAGCCGCGGCAGGCGATGGCAGAGGCGGCGCGCATTCTGCGTCCCGGCGGCCGGGTGGTGGTGCTCGACCTGCTGCGGCACGACTTCGAACAGGCGCGTGAATTGTACGCGGATGTCTGGCTGGGGTTTTCCGAGGCGGAAATGGAAGCCTCCCTGGCCTCGGCGGGCTTCCGGGACATCTTCACCGCGGTGGTCGACCGCGAGCCGGAGCCGCCGCATTTCCAGACGCTGCTGGCGATCGGGACGCGATAGCGCGGGAGGGTCGTTTCTGGTTTTACTCCGCGTCGGCCTCGGGTTCCGGGAGCAGAAGGGCGACGAAGGTGGCGGGGATGAAGAGGAAGCCGGCGTAGAAGAGGGCGAGGCGGTTGTCGTCGACGCTCGCGAAGAGTCCGAAGAAGACAGTGCCGGCGGCGGCGGCGAGGCGGCCGATGTTATAGCAAAAACCCGCGCCTGTGGTGCGCAGCAGGGTCGGGAAGAGCGGTGGCAGGCACATGGTGAAGAGCCCGAAAACGCCTTGGCAGAGGCCGACGAGCGCGAACCACACGAGCGTGGCGCCGTGGCTCAGCGGTTGGGAAAACCCGGCGAGCATGGTGGCGCCGTAGGCCGCGAGCAGCAGGGTGATGGCGATACGGTATCCCCAGAGCCGCGCCAGCCAGCCGGCGAGATAATTGCCCACGATGGAAGCGACCATGACCGTGGTGAGCGCGATGACGACTGCGTGGTTCTGGCCGGCGGGGTTGAGGACGCGGACTTCCGGCAGATTGCGGATATGCCCCTGCTGCCAGAACATGAACGCCCAGTGCGCCGTCAGCGAGACGGCGCAAATGATCAGGGTGCGCCAGGTCACGCTGCGGACCGCCGGACTGAAGAGGGCGCCGATGCTCGGCGGCTTTGTTTTCTCGCGGGCCTGTACCCAGTGCTCGGGCTCGGGAACCGCCTTGCGAATCCACAGCGTGAGCAATGCGGGCAGCACGCCGACGACGAAGATCCAGCGCGGGCTTTGCTCGGCGAGCAGCCAGCCGGCCAGGCAGGCGAGCAGCACCCCGAGGTTGACCGCCGTCTGCAATGTGGCGGCGATCCATGGCCGCCACGATTTCGGCCATGTCTCGGCGAGCAGCGCCGCTCCCACCGCCCATTCGCCGCCGATGCCGAGCGCCGACAAGAAGCGAAAAATCAACAGGTGCCACCACTCGGTCGAAATCGCCGACAGTCCGGTGAAACCCGCGTACGTGAGGATCGTCAGCATCAGCGCGCGGCTCCGCCCGATGCGGTCGCCGATCCGTCCGAAAAACGCGCCGCCCAGCGCCCAGCCCGCCAGAAAGGCCGCCTGAATGATCGACGCCTTCTCTTTGACCAGGCCCGGCTCCTGGATGGCCGCCTCCTTGAGCAACAACGCCACGAACGGCACCGCGACCAGCGTGTAAATGTGCATGTCCAGCCCGTCGAAAAGCCATCCGAGCCA
>CAZYHO010000716.1:0-2358 GCA_964647495.1 uncultured Akkermansia sp.
GGTTGAATCCTCCACGCTCCCGGCACGCGGCCCACAAACCCGCGGGGTCCTGTCTCGCCCATGCCTTGAGATAGTAGTGTGCCTTGAGGGCGCCGCGTTCTTCTTCTTCCGCCAGCGCCGCCAGCGCCTCCAGGGAGAAATCTCCTTGCAGCTGACTGATGTCCGTGGCGCGCGTGGAGACGGACGCGGTGGCCAGTTCCGCTTCCGCTTCCGCCATCAAGGCGGCGGCCTGGGGACCGGGATGGCTGGCCAGGGTATTTGCGCCCGCCTGGTCCTGAGCCACGGCACGCGCGCGAGACGCCGCCGGCTCCGTGGAGCCGGAGACCTCGGTCTTTCGCCAGTGCCCCAGGCCGAAACCCAGCGCGAAAAGAAGCGCCCAAAACATCCAGGATATTCGTGCTCCGAGTCTCATGGAGCCTTGGGTGACATGTTAAAATAGTGTGCCCGGCCCCCGCTCTCGAACTTACGAAGATTTCCGGGGCGCTGGATTTCCTCTTTCTCCGCTGCGGACAACGGCGATTGCTCCACCGCCGCACGGGCGGCCTCCGGGTCATCCAGCGTCCAGCGTTGGGTCACCATCGACAACCCGCTGGTGCGCGCGGAGCCGGGACGAATGGCGAGCGCCCAGATCCAGGCGGCTTCGATGTCGGAGGATAGCAGGCCTCCGGCCAGCCCGAGAATGGCCTGATCGGCATTGCTTGTGGAACTCTGGAAAAGCGAGCCGGCCTGCGCTTCCCAATAGGCCGCCACCGCCACCGGATCGCTCTTTGCCCAGGTGGCCATGGCGGGCAGGAAATGTGACGACCACGTTTTCCGGTCCGCGGGATCGCCGGGCATCAGGGCGAGAAAACCTTGCGGGTCCGCGGCAGCAAGCTTCCGCCACAGCGTGTCGCGGAAGGCAGGATGCGCGGAGAGCGCCAGATCCCGCGATCCGCGCAGGATTTCAGCCGCGACGGAAGGATGCAGCGCCACCAGGATTTCCGCCACCCCGGACGCCACTGCCTCGAGTTGATCGGGATCGGTCTCTTGCGCGACGAAAGCGCATACCGCCATCCAGTCCTGGCTCATCCAGGAAGCCAGCAGGATTTTCCGGGCGGCCAGCCGCGCCGTGTAGAGGTGGATCGTGGTGCGATCATCGGGCCACACGTGTTCGATTTCCCGCCACAAGCTCGCGAATTCGGCGTCCGTGGCCCGGCGCACTCGTGCGACCCATTGCCCGGCGGCGGACCCCGGGTTCAAGGCAAGGCCATGGCCGCCCGCGTGGATCAGGGGCGGCGGCTGGCTTGGCGCGGCGGCCCCACTGGCTGTCGATCGCGGTGTACCGGACCCGGATACCCCCGCGAACCAACCCGCGGCGAGTGCCCCGGCGCACGAAATCCAGAAAATGAGTGGGCGCAGAGTCACGGGAAAAGCCAGGGCGCGCACCCAACGAGCGTGCGACGTGCCTATGAGTATAACCGCCTTTTCCTCCCGTCCAGGAGGCTTGCGCTTCTATCATGTCCCCTTGTGGCTTCCTGGTGGAGGTCGCGATGGCCGGATGCCGGATGTGGAAGGGGGGAGTGGGTCTTCACCGAGGACGTACTCCACGCCGTTCGGCAAGCCATCGTGATCCGGATCGGCATCGGCTGCGGCAGAGGCCCCGGACAGACCGAAACTCGCGGCCCAGGAGGCGAATGGGCTTGGTGCGATGAATCGCCCAGGAGGCGGGCGAAGCGCGGATTGAAGGAAGTATTCATCGGCGGCGCTGCGGTGCGTCCCGGCTCTCTTGCACCTTCGCGAACAGCCACGCCCGGGCGAAGGACCAGAGCCATTCCACCGTTGCCAGCGAGATGCCCATCTCTTTGGCCGCCTGCTCCTGCGTTAATCCGACCAAAAAGCACAGCTTGATCACGTGGCGGCGCGGGCGTTCACATGCACCAGGCGGTCCAGCGCTTCATCCAGCGCCAGCAGTTCGTCGCACGGCTTCGCGGCTTGGCCTGAGGTTCCGGCTTGCCGCCGGGACTCAAACTGAAAAGCTGTGTGGAACGCCGTTGAGTTGGAGTCCCGCCTTCAGGCGGAAACGCGCAGCGTCGTGCGGAATGTTTCTCCGCATCCTCAGGGCCAACGGCCAAGCCATATACCAGCCTGGGGCATCGCCCCAGGAATGGCCGCGACTAATAATAAAGGGCTGAAAGCCCGCCCCATCATTCAGTTCTCGATGCAGAGGAGGACATGGGCGAGCGTGTCAATCATGAAGGTCGAAGTGGAAGGGGCGCGATCAAGGATGGACCGGGCTTTCAGCCCTCATTGATTCGGGGAATCGCAATCCTGGGGCGATGCCCCATAGGCGTTAACTTGAATATTTGCCTGAACGCCGAA
>CAZYHO010000717.1:0-2348 GCA_964647495.1 uncultured Akkermansia sp.
TGCCAGTCGTGAACGTGAACGGGATCGAGGGCGATGTTATAGCTGAAGTCGTCGGTTTCGCCGAAGCTGAACCCTGGTTTGACTCCGCCGCCGGCGGCCCAGGCGGTAAAGCAACGCGGGTGGTGGTCGCGGCCGTAGTCAGTGGCGGTGAGTTTGCCCTGGCTGTAGGCGGTGCGGCCGAACTCGCCGCCCCAAAGGACGAGTGTCTGGTCGAGCAGACCGCGGAGGCGGAGATCCTTGATGAGAGCGGCGCAGGGCTGGTCGGTTTGCCGGCATTCCGACCGTATCGCTCCCGGCAGGCCGCCGTGGTGATCCCAATCCTGGTGGAAAAGCTGGACGAAACGCACGCCGCGCTCGATGAGGCGGCGCGCCTGAAGGCAATTCGCGGCGAAGGTGCCGGGCGTGCGGACGTCCGGCCCGTACATTTCGAGGATCGATTCCGGTTCGCCGGAAATATCCGTGGCCTCGGGCACACTGCTTTGCATGCGGAAGGCCATTTCGTACTGCGCGATGCGGTCGTTGAGAAATGGGTCGAGCGTGCGCTCGTATTCCGCCTGATGCAGTTCGGCGAGCCGGTCAAGGAGCCGGCGGCGCGCGGCGCCCGTGACGCCCTCGGGGTTTTTGAGAAATGGCACGGCGTCGGCCTGCGGGAGGAAGCGCACACCCGAGTGGGCGGCCGGCAAAAAACCGCTGCCCCAAAGCCGCGCGTAAAGCGGCTGGCCTCCCTTGCCCTTGGTGACGAGGACGCAGAAGGCGGGCAGGTTGTCGCCTTCGCTGCCGAGGCCGTAGCTCAGCCACGATCCGATGGACGGACGGCCGGCGATTTGCGCGCCGGTCATGAAGAACGTGATGCCCGGATCGTGATTGATGGCCTCCGTGTGGAGCGACTTGATGAAGCAGAGTTCATCGGCGACGCCAGCGGTGTGCGGGAGCAGTTCGCTGATCCAGTGGCCGGCCTGCCCGTGGCGCGCGAATTTGAAGGCCGAGCCGGCAAGGGGAAGCGTGGCTTGATTGGCCGACATGCCCGTGAGCCGCTGCCCCTGGCGCACCGAGTCCGGCAGGTCGCGCCCGTGCTCGGTATTGAGGCGCGGTTTGAAGTCGAAGAGGTCCATCTGCGACGGTCCGCCACTCATGAAAAGATAAATGGCGCGCGTCGCTTTCGGGGCGAAATGCGGCTGGCCGAGCAATCCGCGGCCGGCGGGCACCGGACTATCGAGGCCGAATGCGGCATCGCGGCCGAGCAAGTGCGCCAGGGCCGCGCCGCCAAGCGTCAGGCTGGTGCGCGAAAAGAAATGGCGCCGCGTGAACCGTGTGACCGCGGAAGGCGGCACGATCGGGAATGGCGGAGCTGGCGGGGCTGGTGAAGCTGGCGTCATGGAGCGGCGGGTGGCGGAACTTGTTGGCGAAGTTGTTGGCTGAACGTTGTTGGCTGAACGTTGCTGGCAGGCGTCGGATCGGGCAGGCGGTAGGCAGGCGGCGGGCGGTTATCGTTTCATCACGCTGGCGTCGAAACTCATCAGTCCTTGGGCCACGGCACGCAGGCCGGCCTGGCGGGCCGCCGCGCCCTGCTCACCCGAGAGAGCGGATTGTTCGGCGAGGATACGGCGCAGGATGTCGTTCTGCTGGCCGGTCGGGTGCAGGCTGGTCAGGCGGCGGAAGAGCGAGACAAGCGCGGCATCGTCGTCCTCCGGATGTGCCGAGGCGGTGGCGTCCGCCAATGCGTGAGCCCAGGAAACGAAACCTGGCTCGTTCATCAACGCGAGCGCTTGCAGCGGCGTATGCGTGAGCGGCCGGCGCGCGCTGCAGACCTCGCGTTTGGCCATGTCGAAGAGGTCCATGCGCACATCAGGCATGGTGCGCTTCCAGAATGTGTAGAGCGACCGGCGCCTGGTTCGATCGGGGTCGACGCTCGGCCCGCCGATGGTTTCGTCGAGCTGACCGGCGGCGTGCAGCGCCTGGTCGCGGATCTGCTCGGCGCTGAGACGGAACGCCGGGCCGCGCGAAAGAAGGAGGTTGTCCGCGTCGACCGCGCGGACGTCCGGCGGCGCGTCCGAGTCCTGAAGATATGTATGTGAAGTGACGACGAGCCGGACCAGCGCCTTGAAGTCCCAGCCCGAGTCCATGAATCGCGCGGCGAGGAAATCGAGCAGTTCAGGGTGTGCGGGAAGCGCGCCCTGGACGCCGAAGTCCTCCGGCGTGCGGACCAGCCCATCGCCGAAAAACGACTGCCACAAGCGGTTGACGATGACGCGCGATGTCAGCGGATTGTCGCGGGCCACGGTCCAGCGCGCGAGTTGCAGGCGGTCGGGCGCGCCGTCCGCTTTCACCGAAGCCAGGAACTCCGGCGG
>CAZYHO010000718.1:0-2343 GCA_964647495.1 uncultured Akkermansia sp.
TGCTCGACTGGACCGGCCGTGAACTGCGGGCGGACAAACGCGGCCAGATTTCGCCTGACCTGCGCCCGGACCCGCTCACACCGCGAGTCACACATCTCAGGACCGGCTGAGTCGTCCCCAGTCGTTCGGCCTCGACGCCACCGCGCACCTGCCCCCGCCTGCCTTCTCTTTCGGTCGGTCGCCATTCCCGATTCCAGGCCAGAGCCATTCCCGTCGGAACCCTCACCTTCGGCAGGGCCAAACCGTCGCCCCCGGCAAGAGTGTTCGGCGTACTCCTTGGAATTCCCGGATGGCAGCCGGTGCGGTGCGGATTCAAGAGTGGGTGTCTGTTTTTGGCGGAATGTTTTTTCGGAAGACTGCTTTTTTGAAGGCCGCTACTGATTTTCGCGTTTGGGGGGTGCGGCCAGTCCGGCGGCGAGGGCTTTGCTGCGGAGCACGTCGCCAGCGGGGGTAACGGCTTGATGGAAGAGGGCGCGTGTGACGTTTTCGCGGGTGGCGAGGGTGGTGACGGCACGGGTCCACCGGGCGGCATCGCGTTCCTTGAAAGCGGGGGCGAGGTCCAGGCAGATGGCGAGGTAAGCGGCGCGTGCGCGCGAGAGTTCGTCCGCATCGCCGAAGACGGCGGTTTCGATGCCGCCGCGGAGTTCGGCGGTCAAGGCGGCCGTGAGCTGCGCTTCGGGAACGAGTGGTCTGACGCAGGCCGGGTGCTCGGCGGAGATGCGATAGGAGAGGCGGCCGTTTGGGGACAGGCGTTCGCCACCTTGGTCGAGGATGACGGTTTCAGCGAGATCGATGAGTCTGTCGGCGAACCGAGTGATGGTTTCGTCCATGGGCATCTCGTCGCGTGTGGTGTTGCGGTAGCGATCGACGATCCGCCAGCCTTGCGCCATCATGTGCGAATAGCCGAGCCTCACGCCGATGACGGTTCCCGCGGTGGCTGCCGCGTTGTCGCAATCCCAGCCGAAATTGAAGGCGCACTGCAGTGTGGCGGGGAGTTCTCCGCCGCCGTACAGGAGGGCGGCGAGGGTGGAGGCGGTGTTCAGCTCGTAGCCGTTGCTATCGCGGATCGCGCCCGCGTGGCGGCTGTACTTTTCCTTCACCAACGCGCGGGTCGCCCGCCAGTCGTCGGGGTGCTCGCGGCGCCATCGGCGCACGTCGCCGGCGATCTCGTGCAGGCGGCTGCCGGGATCGATCGCCCGCAGGCCGGCGTCGAGGATGGACTCGATGTCCTCGAGCACGAACGCCGAGGCGATCATCGCCGTGAACAACTGTGTCGTCTGCGCCGGCTCGCCATCGATGGCGACCGTCGTGTAATTCAGCGCGATCCTGCCGGCGGTTTGCGGCATAGCCGGCGCCATCAGCGCAAATGTCTCGCAGAGGAACTGGCCGGAGATGTTGAATTCGGCCCAGGGATTGAGCGCTGTGCGCCCGGTCAACGGCGGCTCCAGGCCGAGGTCCATCAATTGTCGCGCGTATTCATTTGCGCACCAGATGCGGCGGTTGATGCGCTCGCGCCACAGCGCGGCGATTTTTGCCGGTGGCAGCAGGATCGTGTTCTCCCGTTGCATCTCGACGATGTAGACCCACTCGAAATCCGTGTCGTCGTCGGTCACCGCGCCATCGGGCAGCGCGGGAACATAACCTGAAACATTGCCGGGCTCGGCGATGTATTTGAACTCGTGCGGCAAGCCGTTCAGGTTGCCCAGAAGCTGGCCGAGCATCCCGCCTCGAATCTTGTCGCGCAGTTCGCTCACTGGCAGATCGACGGGCGGCGGCGTACTGCCGGAAGCCGCTGGTGTCCTGGAACGCACAGGAGTCAGGGGCACCCCACACATGATCGCGGCCGCGATCATGAAGCAGCGGGTTTGACAGGACATATCGGAGCATGCGCAGCGGTCGCTTCACTGCAAGGAGGTTAATGGCCACGGCGGCGAGGGTGGCGCATTGGGTGCGGAGGGTGGCGAAGGCGGCCGGGGTGAAGTGATCGGCGTCAGGTCCATCTGCCCGGAGCCGCCAGCCCACGTCTTCCGGCCCATGCGCCGGGCGACGATGTCCACTTGCCGTGGGCAGAGAGCGATGACGCCGCACAAGGTCGACATCGGCAGGTCGACACCGTGCTTCCAGAGGAAGGCTTGGCCTTGCCGGTATGGTTGAAGGTGAAGAAGGGCCAAAGGGGCGCAAATGGCCGAAAGGACAAAAGCGGGGAGGAAAGGAGCGGTTTTTTCCGGGGCTGGCGGTGGTCGGGGCGGGATCGCGGGTAGTGGAAACGGTTCTTGCGGGTGGGGCATGGGCTTTCACACTGGGCGATGGCCGCGGTTGACTGGCAGTATCCTTGGGTTCTGG
>CAZYHO010000719.1:0-2339 GCA_964647495.1 uncultured Akkermansia sp.
GTGGAACAGGGCTGGATGCATGGCCGTCCGCTGGAACCGCGGATCGGGTATCAGGGTGGCACTGTTTGCCGGACGCGCTGGTTGTGGCAATTCCAAATGCGCGGCCAGTGTGGAATGTGATGAAGTGATCGCAGACACCCATTTTTGGCAGTGGGAGTGACGGCGTGCTTCGGGCGCAGGTGGTGGGCTCAACGGAATGGTCGTGTGGCCAGGTCAGAGCGGCATGGGCGGCTGGTTCAGGTGGTTGGTGGGTGTCCCCGATTTCTGCGGCCCCACACTCTCCATTATCCCCGGATGGCGGGCGGTGCGGATTGCAGAAGTGGGTGTCTGCCTTCGCACCCTACGAGTACCGTCCCTTCTTGCTGTTGATGACCCGGATCACATCATCGTGGCGGTTTCCCTCGATAACGTCCTTGAGCACTATGTTGCCGTCGATGTACTGCACGTGGATGCGCCATCCGGAAATCTTGGTGATGTCCGCCCGATAGATGGCCTGCTTGACGCCGCTGACTCGATGCAGGCGCGTTTTCGGGAAGCTGCGCGTTCGATGGCACTCGTTGTTTTCCAGTTCGGCAAGCGCTTCGAGAAACTCGACCTTGAGCTTCGCGTCCGGCAGCCTCTTCATGGCTTCGTAGATGATGCCGTACTCATCCATTAGTTTTTTCAGCTCAGCCATCAGGAAGCTCCTTTGTTTTGTTCGGAGCTGCTCCTTAATTCGCAAGGCGCTCCGTCGCCGTTCGAAAAGTCACGATACAAGACGCGCGCGAGCGACGCGAGGACATCCTTCAGTTCGTCCGCCCGCACAACGCGCAAGAGCGTGACGATGATCTGCTCGAAAACCGGATCCTCATCCATCGTGAAAACCATTCGCCATGCGTCAACCGGCAAGACGTAGACCGATGCACTCAAGCCCCCGGGCAGCGGATGCTGGATATTCTCGACCAATTGATGAAAGCCCGCCGCATCGTAAAGCAGCTGTTGGCAGCAGTCATTCAATTCCGTGGCGAGCCTTCCTCGGAACGACGGATCGAGCAGTTGCCACCCCTCCTGAAAGGACTCCGTATCCTGGAACATCAAGTCCATGGGCGGACTGACCACGCTCTTCACGAATGCTCGCGCGGACTCCATGACCGCCATGTAATGGTTCAGCGCCGCGAGCAGTCTTTGCAGTTCGGGCGGCGCGTGCGAGGCGCGGCTCTGCTGGAGGAGGTCGCTCTGCATCGCCTCCAGCCGTGGCCGGAAGATCGGCGCATAGGCGAGCAACCGGGCGTAGCCGGCCCGATAGTCGTTTGCCAATTCGCTGCCGTCGATGTGTCCGAACCGCCGCTCCCAGCGGAGCATGTCGAGCGCACACTGCCGAATGGTCATGAAATCGCTTTGCAGCGCCGGCAGGCCGCTTTCAATCACGTCGGCGCATTCTCCCATCGACTGCGGAAGCGGCGTCTCGTCCCCCCCCGTCCGATTCATGGCTTCCCGCGTGCCGTCGATAGCCGCCCAGATGCGATGCAAAGTGCTGAGGGCATTGCCCAGCGCGGCGCGCTCGTCTTCCAGTCGATCCCGCAGCCGCCACTGATCCGCGATCTGTGACGCCATCTCGCTCACCCCACGGTGTTGGATCAGCAATCGCGAGCCGATTTCGCCGATTTCGACGATCGCCGCCTGCATATCGGCCGACCACCCCGCGAGAGGCAACGGCGAATCGTCGTGATTGCTCATGGAATGCGCATGGGGGAAGTGTTGGGGAATTCATACCACCCCGTCGGACCGGCGTCGAGACCTTTACAGTGCATCGTACGAGCAACCGACTTGCGTGAAGAAAGGCAGACACCCACTCTTCGATCCCGATCGGCGGCTATGAATATAATGGACGTTTTGGAAACCGCGGCAGACTCCCACATTCTCAATCCGCATCGGCCGCTGTCCGGGAAGCATGGAGTCAGATCGACACACCATGCAGGCGGGCAGCGGCCTCCGTCATCGAGCCGCAGGCCCTGAATGTCCTTCTCAGAAGAGCCCGCTGCCACTCGTCTTCTCTGAAAGTGGGGAAAGTGGTGTGGCGCGTCGCGCTTTTTTGTGGGGGTTGCGTCACGGGGAAAGAGCGGATTGGGAGCGGGGGATTTCGAGTTCCAAGCGGGAGACGGGGCACGGCGGGGGGATTGATGTGCTTTTTGCAGAGCAAAAAGCAGATTCAGCTTTGTCAAAAGTTCCCGATGACTTTCCCCGCATTAAATCCGGCATTTTGATACCCGATTTCCCGTGATTTTCGCGACGTGGAACAGCACAGCTTTTCAGTTGGAGTACCGGCTTCAGCCGGGCGCGAAGCCTGGTGCGAAAAGAAC
>CAZYHO010000720.1:0-2339 GCA_964647495.1 uncultured Akkermansia sp.
GCGGTGATGTAGTCCGGGCGGCGGTTCTGGTAATTGAGGTAATAGGCGTGCTCCCAGACGTCGAGCCCGAAGAGCGGGGCGCCGGATGCATCCATGAGCGGGTTATCCTGGTTCGGTGTGGACGTGATCGCCAGCGAGCCACCGGGTTTTTTGATGAGCCAGGCCCATCCTGATCCGAAGCGGGTGGTGGCGGCCTTGGCGAATTCGGTTTTGAAGGCGTCGAAACTCCCGAAAGCGGTGTCGATGGCGGCGGCGAGCGCGCCCGCGGGTGCGCCTCCTTTGCCCGGTCCCATGATGGTCCAGAAAAGCGAGTGGTTGTAGTGACCGCCACCGTTGTTGCGGACGGCGGCCTGTTTGTCCGCGGGCACCTTGTCGAGGCTCTTGCAGAGCGTCTCGATGTCGAGGGCCTCGAGGTCCGCGTTGCCGGCCAGGGCGTTGTTGAGATTGGTGATGTACGCCTGGTGGTGTTTGGTGTGATGGATGTTCATCGTGCGCGCATCGATGTGCGGCTCGAGAGCATCCTCGGCGTACGGCAAGGGGGGCAGTGTGTGGGGCATGGCTGGAGCGGATGGCAAGGGGTGGGGGAGAGTAATGAAGGGTGGGAGAGGAGGAGAGCAAAGAAATTCCCGCAGATGCCGTCCGTCGGTTAGGGCCACGTTCCCTAGACGAGTCTAGGTGGGAACTCCGGGGTCAGGCCTGCCTTCCTGAGAAGGCGTGGCATTTCTGACCTCGCGGTGGCGTTCCCGGATTGGTATATCGGTCCGGGCCCGTATGCCGCATGTCACGAGCACAGCAGGAAAAATCGGGAAAAGTCTGGAAAAGAACGGCACCGAACGAGTATTCGGATTTGTTGGCGGATAGTGGCAAAAATCGCGGCGCTCGTCAAGACCGGCGCGTTTGGAATCGCCCTTATCCCGCGTTTATTGTGGCCGGCGCAGCCTGTAATAGCGTTGTGGCGAGGGCGCCAGCGGCTCGAGGTGGCGCCACTCGGATCCGGCGTCGTGGGGTTCGAGCGGCACGCGGGACCACTCGGATTCCTGCAGTCCGGCGGTGGACTCGAGTGTCCATCCGTACATGAAACGCGGCCAGGCACACAGGACCTGGCCGTCCGGCTCGGTGGTGACGCGCAGGCCGCCTTTCCATTCGGGGCGGTAGAACGATCCGGGGACCGGCGGGAGGCCGAGCAGGGCGAGGGCGATGTTGCCGGTGTCTCCGTTGCGGAGCG
The DNA here is from genome assembly GCA_964647495.1 of uncultured Akkermansia sp. Lineage (GTDB taxonomy): Bacteria > Verrucomicrobiota > Verrucomicrobiia > Verrucomicrobiales > V1-33 > CAJBME01. Next base: position 1,226 of record CAZYHO010000720.1, read on the forward strand.
GCGGGGCGGGCACGTCGTTGTCCGGCCGCGCGGCGCCCGGATCCCGGCGATTGGCGAAGAGGCTGTGGGCGTCGACGCCCGGAGGCACGCCCGGTCCCCAGATGATGACCGGGATCGTCACGTTTTCGATCGGCAGGGGATCGGTGTGGTTCCAACTGGGCACGCCGCCACCGTGATCGGCGGTGATGACCAGGGCGGTTTTCGCCTTGAGTGCTGGCCTGAGTTCGAGGGCGGAGAGGAGCAAGCCGAGCAGGGAATCGGCGTGTTTGACGGCGAGCACCCAGCTCATCGATCCCCAGCCGTAGAGGTGGCCGGCGTAGTCCGGATCGAAGATGTGCAGGAATGTGTAAGCCGGAAAATCGCCACCCATGTGAGCGAGGAGGACGGCCGCGAGGATCGACGAATCGCCATTCTGGATGAGGGTGAAATCGATCTTTCGACGGCCGTTGTCCTCGCCGTCGGCATCCGGCGCGCCGTGCTCGGCGTCGTAGCTGCGGTCGAACAATTCGAACTTTTCCTTGCTCGCGAGCAGCATGGTGCGTCCGCCGCGGTCGTGGACGCGGTCGAAGACGCTGGGTTTGTACTGCACGGGCAGGCCGTTGGCGTGCAGGGTGTGGCCGGCGACGAGATAATTGATCGAGTACCCGTGCTGCGGCGCATCGGGCATTGCCGCGGGCGCGGCCAGCGGCAGGCCGGTGATCATCGAAGTGTGGTTGGGAATGGTCGATGAGGAGGCGAAGTCGCAACGGGCATTGAAGGTGAAGGCTCCCTCAGCGCGCAGGCGGGCGAATGCGGGATAGTTTTGCCCCGGCGAGTCGAGCAACGCGCGCAGCATGTCACCGCGCAGACCGTCGACGCTGATGTGGACGACGTGCTGGACACGGGCCTGGCCCTCGGGCGCGGCGCACCACAACCCGATCGCGGCGAACGGCGCCAGCCTGAAGACCGCCGATATCCATGTCGATGAGGTGCGCACCAGGCAATCTGCGTGCGTCTCTGGCAGCCTGTCCAGTCTCAAGTCCCCACTCCAGAACTCGGACATCAAAGCGAAGCTCCGGTGTGGGACGCGAGCCTCCGGGCGCGTCAGCGGTTGCCGCGTGCACGGGATGGCCCG
>CAZYHO010000721.1:0-2336 GCA_964647495.1 uncultured Akkermansia sp.
CATCCCCTGCACGCGGCAACCGCTGACGCGCCCGGAGGCTCGCGTCCCACCCCGGCGCTTCGCTTTGATGTCTGAGTTCTGGAGCGATGCTCCAGGCTGGTAGAGGGCCGGGCCGTTGGCCCTGAGGGGGCGGAGAAACATTCCGCACCTGGCTTCGCGTTTCCGCCTGAAGGAGGGGCTCCAATCCAACGATATTTCGCACGAACCTGTTGCGGCACGGGCAAATGTTGTTGAAACCGGGTTTACCCGGGCCGCACACCATGGAGCGGAAGAGGGTCCGCATGACGCTGCCGGCTCCGGCAGAGGCTGGCCCATTCCAACGAGTTCGCTCAACAGCCTGTTTGAACCGGCTCATGACCGGGGCGTCCACCACACTGAAGAATAATTTTTGACGGAAGCGGTCGCTCCCCGTTATTCGTTGTGCGGCTTTCACCCCCTCCTCGCACAACCACCAGCACGAGACGTGCCCATGAGCTGCCGGCCGACACGCCGAAGCAAGTTCCTGGCAGTCAGGTCAATCTTGCCACCTCTATGAAGACGATGCCCGTTTCCTCACGCCGTCGATTCCTGACCCTGTCCGCCGCCGGAGTGGCGGCGCCGCTCATACTTCCCTCGCGGGTTGTGTGGGGCCAGGGCAAGGATACCGCGCCGAACAGCAAAGTCCGCCTCGCTTGCATCGGCGTCGGAGGCCAGGGCACCGGCAATCTCCGCGGATTCCTCAACGAGGAGCGCGTACAGGTCGTGGCCGTGTGCGATGTGGACGACAACCACCGCGCGGCCGCCGCGCAGATCGCGGGGCTCAAGGAGGGCGACAGCACGCGCGATTTCCGGGAAGTGCTGGCCCGGTCCGATGTGGACGCGGTCATGATCGCCGTGCCTGACCACTGGCACGGCGTCATCGCGGTGGCGGCGGCCAAGGCGGGCAAGGATTTGTATGCGGAGAAACCGCTCGCGGGCTGCATTGGTGAAGGCCGGGTCCTGTGCGATGCCGTCAAAAAACACCAGCGCGTCCTGCAATGCGGCACCTGGCGCCGCTCCAGCCTCAAGACGCGGCTCGCCTGCGAATGGGTGCGCAACGGCTACATCGGCGAACTCCAGCGCGTCGAAGTCGGCGTGCCCGGGAAATTCCGCATCGACGGGGGATATTCCGGCCTGGAAAAACCGGAGACTCCGCCGGCGCATTTCGATTACGAGCGCTGGCTCGGCCCGGCTCCGGAGGCGCCCTACACCCCGGGGCGCTGTCATTTCAATTTCCGCTGGATCGACGACTACGCGCCAGGCTACATCACCGATTGGGGCGCGCATTTTCTCGATGTCATGCAATGGGGCGCGAACAAGGACGAGACCGGCCCGCTCGAGATCAAAGCCGAAGACGTGACCCGGCGCACCCAAGGCATCTACGACGCGCCCGAGAATTTTCGCATCGAATACCGTTACGCCGACGGGTTGCCTGTGGTCCTGTTCAGCACCGCCGCCGAGGAAGCCCATGGGACCAAATTCATCGGCAGCCATGGGTGGATTTTCACCCAGAACGACCGCCTGGAATTCGGCCCCGAAAACCTGCACAAGGTGCAATTCAAAGACAGCGACGTGCGGCTCTACGTCTCCAACCAGCACCATCGCAATTTCATCGATGCCGTGCTGAGCCGGGGCAACACCGCGGCCGGCCCGGAATCTTCGCAGCGCGCCACCACCCTGTGCCACCTCGGCGCCATCTCCGCCACCTTGGGCCGCGCCGTCAGATTCGACCCCGCCACCGAATCTTTCCCGGACGATCAGGAAGCCAATCGATTGGTGACCCGCCCTCTGCGCGGCCCGTGGTCGCTGGAGGCGTGAGGCTCACGGCGCCAGCAGGAACGGACGTCCTGCATCGTGGACACCACGCCGTTCCTGTGCCCCTCCGGAAATTGACGAAACCCTCATTTCGGTCATCGTCGCGAGTTATGCCACCAGGGCGCGCTGTTGACGGAGTTCGTTCTGGCGGGCGAAGAACCGGCGGCGGCGCGACTCGATGAACTCGCTGTCTTGGCCTGACTTCCCTGTAAAAACGGGCGGAACCCTTGTAATTGCTTGATTCCTGTCATTTTTGTAGCCAGTAAAATGATGATACAATGCGAATATCATACTTTCCCCTTCAGGCTCAAAGGCCCGCGGCCCGATGACATCGGCGCGCCGCTCCTTCTGCAACACCAGGGCGCCACTCCCCGCATGTGCTCGGCCCACTCCTCATGCTTTCCGGACAGCGCCCGAGGCGCATTGAAAATGTGGGGGAGGCGGCGGTTGCGGTTTCCGGAGCATCCATTTTTGCCATAGTTGCCGGTCGGAATCGAAGAGTG
>CAZYHO010000722.1:0-2321 GCA_964647495.1 uncultured Akkermansia sp.
GGAAACGGATTGGCGCTCAGGCGCAACATGGCCTCTGCCTCCATCGCTCGATCTGCCTCAGGCTCGTGTCTGGCAGCCGGATCCGCGGGCGGGGTGGTGATCCGCAAGGCCACGACCCCGAGCGCGGAGATCAACAAAACGAGGGCAACCATCGATGGCCCACGGCGGGAACAGCGTTCCCGCTCTGGAACGGACAGCAAGCGTTCCAGCCGTTGTCCGAGGCGGGAGGCGCGCGCCATCGCGGTGGCCAGACGCGGGGTGGCGCGCGAGGACAAGGCCAGCAGAAACTCCACGTACGGCCGGACCGCGCGCCCGCCGGACAGCACGGCGCGATCGCAGAGGGCTTCGCTTTCCAGGTGATATTGCCGGTGGATCCAATGAGCCAGCGGATGCCACCAATAGACCGCGGCCACGAGACGCGGCAGCCAGCCCGCCAGCAAATCGCGCTGGCGGAGGTGCTGGCACTCGTGAGCCAGCACCATGCGCCATTCATCGGCGGTCCAGCGGCGCGCGGCCGCCGGCACGAGCAGCACCGGCCGCCACGTCCCCGCCACACATGGCCCGCTCAAAACCGGCGACAGGCGCACGTCGTGGAATACGGCGAACTCACCGCGCTTGCCACAGTCACCGCGACAGCCGCGCCGAAATGAACGCGACGTCTTCACCAACCGGCGGAGCTTCCACGCCTGCAGACACCACCGGCACACCGCGACCACTGTGCCGCCCAGCCACACCGCCGCCAGCGCGCCAGTCCACCCGAAACCCGCCGCGTGATCCGCAGACTCCGCCCCCGGCCACGCGCCACCACGAGGCGCCCTCGCCAGGGGAACCGCCACCTCCCACAACCCCGCGGGCACGAGCGCGCACAACGCCGCGCCCGCGCCGGCCAGCGCGACACCCCGGCGCAACCGCGGCCGCGAGGCCGGCAATCCGCGCCATGCCAGCAGCACCGCCGTCAACAGCCCCGTGACCCGCAACACTGCGGACAGCATCCAGCCATCGGAAATCAGCAGGGACGCGTTCATCGGGAAGAGGTTCGGGCAGCGGAATCCGGCTTCAACGCGCGCGACGGCTTGCTCACGGCAGCCTCCCGCGCCTCCCGCGCTTCCAGCAGCGAACGCACTCGCGCGAGTTCCGCCGCCGAAAGCGGACCCTCCACCGGATCGAGCAGGTTCGCCACCAGTCGCTCCGGCGAATTGTCGAAAAACGTCCCCAACAACCGCCGCAACGCGTTCCTGCGCGCCCGCACCGGCGATACTGTCGGTTCATATACATACTTCTTCGACTCCCGCCTGTGCTTGAGCAGCCCCTTCTCCTCCAGCACCGCAAGCAACGACCGCACCGCGGAATAATTCGGCTGGTCAGGCATCGCCTCCCGCACCTCCTGCGCGGTCGCACGCCCCAACTTGTAAATCGTCTCCATCGCCTGCCGCTCACGACGCGAAAGTTCCTGATCCCTGGCTGACATGTGCGGAAAATACCGCCTTTCCATCGTCAAACAAGAAAAAATCCCGCAAAATGCGGAAAAAACAGCAGAAATCGCTTGCCATCACCGCAGAAATGCGGATTTATCCGCATTTGTCTCCGGAGAATTCCTGCCCGTCTCCGGAGGCCCCTCCCGCTTCGCCCTGCCCTCCGGATTCCGCCACACCGCCCACTTCATCGATGAAACCACCAATCTCCACTCTCGCCACGGCCGGCGCTGCGCTCATGATGACGGCCGCCCTTTTCCTGACATCCTGCGCCACGGCGCCGAAGTCGCCAAGCAAGCCGGCACCTCCAGCTCAGGCGACAGGCTCATCGAGTTTCAGTTCCGATTCCGCCCCCAACCCGGTGACAGGCGGATTGCGTTCCGGTTCCGATTCCATTTCCAACAATGCGATCGACGGATTGCTCTCGAGCAGTCCTCCGGCTCCCGTGATGGAAAGCTCTCCTCCTTCGCCCGCGAGAGCCAGGAGTCGTCCTCGCGCCGAAGTCCCGAGCGTCCCCTCCTCCCGTACCGGACTGGCGACGCGGCAAGGTTCAGAGCGCTGGTCGCGGATAGACCGGCTGACATTTTACCGGAAATCGACGGGGCATCCGGATGCGGTGGAAGCGTTTCATTACAATGACGAAACCGGCGCCAAGGCGATGGCGGACGCGCTCGGCGGCGGTTCCCGGCGCGGCGGAGCGTTCAACGCGGCGGGCGGGCGCGTGAAGGTGGAGGTCCGTTCTTCGTATCGCGGCGCGCTGCCGCGGCTTGAGGCGTCCGGACGGCGGATTGTCATCGGCGAAGAAGGGCACGCGTATTCGCTGCATGTGACGAATCGCACATCGCATCC
>CAZYHO010000723.1:0-2319 GCA_964647495.1 uncultured Akkermansia sp.
CCCCCTTGCCGGTCTTCATCAGAATACGAATGTCGTTCATGCGCCCCCAGCGTGAACGCATCCGCCAGAATTGCCACCGGATTCAACCCATGAACTCCTCACCAGATCCTCAACGCCGACTCATAACGGCCGGTCTCATCGTCCTGTCGGGCATCGCCGCCGCCGCGCTGTGTTGCGGCGCTCCATCGGCCTCGGCCGCGACCGCGCCGCGAAACGTCATCTTCATCCTCTCCGATGACCATCGCTTCGACTTCATGGGGTTTCATCCCGGCGCTCCACGCTGGCTGGAAACACCGGCGCTCGATCGCATGGCCCGCGAAGGGGCGCACTTCGCCAATGCGTTCGTATCCACATCGCTCTGCTCGCCCAGCCGCGCCTCGATCCTGACCGGCCAGTACATGCATCACCACACGATCGTGGACAACCAGCGGCCCGAGCCGCCGGGCGCCGTGTTTTTCCCCGCCTGGCTGCAAAATGCCGGTTACCAGACCGCCTATGTGGGCAAGTGGCACATGGGCCACGATGAGGATCATCCGCGTCCGGGGTTCGACCACTGGGTCAGCTACAAGGGCCAGGGCGTTTACACCGATCCGCTGGTCAACATCAACGGCCGGCGCCGGCAGATGCAAGGATACGACACCGACATCCTCACCGACTTCGCCATCGAATGGCTCGACAAGGAACGGGCCGGGAACAAGCCGTTTTTCCTCTATCTCTCGTTCAAGGCGCCTCACTTCCCGTTCCAGCCCGCGCCGCGCCACAAGGGACGTTATGCCGGCAAGCCGATCCCCTACCCGCAAACGATGGCCCGCACCGAGCAAAACTACCGAAGCCAGCCCAAGTGGGTCAAGGAGCGCCGCTATTCCATCCACGGCATCGACCACATGGAGACGGGCGCCTTCGACGATGACCCGGTCCCCGGCTTCGATGACCTTTACCGCTCATTCGCCGAGGCGGTGCACGGCGTCGACGAAAACGTCGGCCGGCTGCTCGCCTGGCTCGACCAGGCCGGCCTCTCCAGCAATACACTGGTCATCTACATGGGCGACAACGGCTTCCACCTGGGTGAGCATGGTTTTTACGACAAGCGTGATGCCTTCGAAACATCGATGCGCGTCCCTCTCCTGGCATGGGCTCCTGGCATGATCGAGCCGGGCCTCAAAGTGGAGAAACTGGTCCAGAATATCGACATCGCCCCCACCATCCTTGAAGCGGCCAATACCGATCCTCCGCAGACGGCGCAATTTGACGGGCGCTCATGGTTGCCTCTGGCGCTGGGCAAGGAACCCCCGGACGGCGCCTGGCGCGATCACATCCTCTACGAATACCACTGGGAATGGAACTTCCCAGCCACGCCCACCCTGCTCGCCATTCGCACCGAAAGGTACAAATACATCCACCACCACGGCATTTGGGACATCGATTCATTTCACGATCTGAAACTCGATCCCCATGAACGCCACAACCTCATCGAGTCACCTGACCAGCAGGATCGCATCGCGGAACTCCGAAAAAAGCTGTTCGACGCCTTCGAAGCCTCCGGCGCGCTGAACCTGCCACTGCAACGCCCCGCCGGCGAACGGCTCGACCAACGCAAGCTGCGGTAAATCCACCATCTGTCATCGTGACTCCGTCCATGCCAGCCACTCTTCCCAACCGCTCCCCATCGCCCTCGCCCTCGCCGTCACCACCATTGACCTGCCAGGGGCTTGTCCTCTGGTGCTTCGATCCGGCGCACATGCGAATGGCGCTCGCACCAGATGATGATCTGACGCCAGGCGCCGTCCGGTTCTGGCGCGTGGACACGGAGACCTCCGAAGCCATCGTCAAAGGAGAGATCCGGCACTGCAGCGGACGGCTGGCGCGCGTAGCGCAGATCAAGGGCCTGACGGGATATTACAGCTATACCGAGCATGTCCTGGCCATGCATGATGAGTGGAAACCCGGATTATTTCCAGACCTGCGGGCACCGCCGCCAATTCCCGCTTTGGCGCGGCCATTGTCATGCGCGGGGATCTGGCCTGGATCGGCGCACCCGGGGACGGCAATGGATCGGTTCTGCAATATCGGCTCGGACCGGACGGACATCGAAAGATGGCGCCACGAGGCCGGAGGCATCGATATCTTCGACCTGGCCATCCTCCTCCCGGCCTTCTCAAAAACTTGCCCCTGGGCCGCGATCCGTGCTAAGCCGACGGATGCCCGGACCCATCGCCCACCTCCGCACCCTCACGCCCGTCCAGCGCCGCTCAGGCCTCGCCGCATGGCTCGGATGGCTTTTCGACGGGCTGGACATGCACATTTACACGCTGGTCGCGG
>CAZYHO010000724.1:0-2315 GCA_964647495.1 uncultured Akkermansia sp.
TTCCCGACGGACCACCCCTTCCGCTATGACCCCGCGGAGGCGCGCGTCGCCGACATCAAGCTGCTGACCAATTACGCCGACAAGACGAAGGTCCACAACACGCTCGCGTACCAACTGCTGCGCGACGCCGGCGTGGCCGCCCACTTCGCGTTTCCCGTCCGCGTCCAGCGCAACGGCCAGTTCTTCGCTGTCGCGGAGTTCGTCGAGGACGCCGACGACCTCTACCTCGAACGCGCCGGGCTCAACCCGCAGGGCGCGCTCTACAAGATGTACAACTATGTCCTGCCAAACCTCTCGCCCGGGGGCAGCGGCTACGAGAAAAAAACGCGGCGCACCGAGAATGCCGCCGACCTCAACGCCCTGGCGGCCGGCCTCGGCCAGAGCGGCGAAGCACGGCTGCGCTACGGGTTCGACAACGTGAACCTGCCCGGCACCATCAACCACCTCGCCGCCTACACCATGACGAGCGCGACCGACGTCGCCCACAAGAACTACTACTGCTATCGCGACACCACAGGCACCGGAGAATGGCAGCTTCTCCCGTGGGACCTGGACCTCAGTTTCGGGCGCGTCTGGACTTCGGACTTCAATTATTTCAACGACCGCGTCCATGCCACGAATGCGGTGAGCCCGACCAACGCCGCCGGAAACGGCAACAGATTCTGGGAATTCGGATTCCGCGGATCTCCGGCCATCACGCAGATGTACCTGCGGCGGCTGCGCACGCTGCGAGACCAGTTTTTCTCGCCGCCGAACGGGCCGGACGACTGGCACGTCGTCCAGTTCAGCCGCTGGATCCCGATCATCGACCCGCCCGGCGATCCGCCATCGGATGCCGCGCTCGATCTGGCCAAGTGGCGGCCGGCGGCGTGGAGGCTGTCCGGCGCGCCTGGCAATGTGTCGCCCTTCGCCGGAAACACGATGACCCAGGAAATCAACCGGCGGCTCACCGAGTACATCCCGCAGCGCCGGACATTTCTCTACACGACGTATGGGCCGTCGCTCCCGCCTGCCCAGCCCGCGGTGCCGCCGCTCGCGTTCGGAAACGTCGAATTTAATCCCGGCCTGCCGGACAGCCAGCACCAGGAGTACTTCACGCTGATCAATCCGAACAATTACGCCGTCGAACTGAGCGGCTGGACGATCAGTGGCGGCGTCGATTTCACATTTCCCCCCGGCACGGTCATCCCGTCCGCCACGCTGGCGACGGTGGCGGACCCCGACCGCAACAAACTGTACGTCGCGCGCGATGCCGTCGGTTTCCGCAGCCGCACGACCACCCCGAAGGCCGGCGAAAAACGCTTCGTCGTCTCGGGCTACAAGGGCCAATTGTCGGCGCGCGGCGAGTCGCTGGAATTGCGCACCGCCGCGGGCGCGCTCGTGGCCAGCACCTCCTGGCCGCCCTCCCCCACCCCGGCCCAGCTCTGGCTGCGGGTTTCGGAAATCCACTACGCCCCCACCCAGCCCACGGCCGCCGAGGCCGCCGCGCTGCCGGGTGTCGTGGCATCGGACTTCGAGTTCCTCGAGTTGCTCAACATCGGCCTGCTCGAACTCGATCTGGGTGGCGCGCGATTCGTCGAAGGCGTGCAGTTCACCCTGCCCGAGGGGACAACGCTCGCGCCCGGCGCCCGCCTGGTCGTCGCGGCCCGCGCCTCCGCACTGGCGCTCCGATATCCCGGCCTGACCGCGGTGCACGGTGACTGGCGGGGGCGTCTCGACAACGCCGGCGAACGTCTCCACCTCATCGACGGCACGGGCGAAACCGTCCTCGACTTCGAATACGACGACAAATGGCACCCGCAGACCGAAGCGGAAGGCCGTTCACTGGTCATGCTCGATCCCGCCGGCACGCCGTACACCGACTGGGATCAGCCCGCCCGTTGGGGGGCCAGCGTGCTGCCGGGTGGCTCACCGGGCCATGCCGACACCGGCGGATCAACCTACGCCGCGTGGCAGAACCTCTTCAGCCCCGCGGAACGCAACGATCCGCTCGTCAGCGGGCCGCTCGCCAACCCGGATGGCGACGACCTCACCAACCTCGCCGAGTACGCCCTGGGTCAGGATCCGCGCTCGGGTCAACGGCCCGCCGACTGGCTCCAGGCAGGCATCATGACGATCGACGGCCAGCCTCACCTGACACTGACGTTCCGCCGGGCTCGCCAGCTTTCCGACGTCATCTTCATCGTCGAATCCAGCACCGACGGCGCCACCTGGCAGCCGGCATCCCTCGTCGAAGCCGCCCCCGCCAGCGACAACGGCGACGGCACCGAAACCGTGCGCCTGCGCGAAAATTCACCCCGCCCGCCCGTCGCGCC
>CAZYHO010000725.1:0-2301 GCA_964647495.1 uncultured Akkermansia sp.
GTCACTTGATCAAAGACGGTGCCGCTGCCGGAGACGGCCTGGGCGAGGATGGAGCCATCGAGGTTGAGCGTGACGTGGAAGAGGTGGCGGCGCGGCTCGGCGTGGGCGAGGTACCAGGCGTCCTTGGGGACGGTGCGCGTGGCGACTCCCCAGGCGCCGTCTCCGAGGTAGGTGATGCCGTTGGCGTCATCGCGCTGATGGCCGCGGATCGGGTGAGTGCGCTTGTAGTTGTGGTGGTCGTGTTCGAAGGCGGCGCTGACACCGAAGCGCTCGAAGTGTGTGATCCAGTGGGTGCGGATCTCGACCGAGCGCGCGTGTTCGCACGGGAGTTCACCTTCCTGGCCCTTGGTGGTGCCGTAGGCCGGCCAGTGGTAGACGGGAAACACGAAGCGCCGGCTGCCGCGCCCGCCGAGCGCCTGTTCGAGCCACGTGGCCTGGCTGCCGGCAATCGGCTCGACGTGTCCGGAGTCGAGAACGAGGAACGACAGGTAATCGCCGACATCCAGCGCGTAGTACGTGCGGTTTTCCGGCAGGTCGAAGAGGCTGGAAAAATACGGCGCGTCGTCGGGAAGCCTGCCCTTGTAACCACCCTTCACCTCGTGATTTCCAATGGCGATGACCATCGGGATCGCGCGGCCGTCCTTGCCCCTGGCGTTTTCCGACCACGACTGGATCCAGTCGACCCAGCGTGTCGCGTCCACGCCATTGGAATAGGCCAGATCCCCGCCGAGCACGGCAAAATCCGGGTCCAGCGAGGCGGCGCGCTTGTTCATGGTGTCGACGTATTCCCGGTTGTGCATCATGTCGCCGCCGGCGACGAAGCGGATCGGGCGGTTGAAGGTGGCCGGCAGCGTGCGGAAGCGCCGCACGCCCCTGGGCTCCGGTCCCGGCTTGGCGGCGAGCACGAATTCGTGAAGCGTGTCGGGTTTCAGTCCGGTGAGGTGGACGCGCCGGAGCTGCATGGTCGACGGTCCGGCGGTGCTGTGGGTGCCGGTGGCGCTTTGCCACTCCGCGTCCTTGCTGTCGCGATACCAGACGGTGGCGGCCGTGTGCGTGTACAGGTTGACCCAGTTGACGGTGATGCTGGTCGTCGGATCGCCCTTCCAGGTGAGATAGACGCCGATGACGTCCGATTGCGCGCGGAGCGGGCTGATGGCGAGAATCGCCAGTGCCAGGCAGATCGATGTTTTCATGGGGAAACGGTCGATCGGCGCGATGGATGTCCCGCGCGCCAGCGCCAGCATCATCCAAACACACCAACCTCAAAAAGTGGTCGGGCCGGCGAGATTCGAACTCACGACCTCTTGCACCCCATGCAAGCGTTCTACCAAGCTGAACTACGGCCCGACGGCGGCGGCCGGTGTCTCCCGGCGGCGGATGGTCAGGGTGCACGGTCCCCCGCGGCGCGCAAGGCGAAAGTCGGGGATGTCGGCGGCGCGGTGGCGCAGGTGGCGCAGCGGCGCACCCTGATCAATGGCAAGTGGGTGTCTGCCATGCCATCCCCCCAGGCACTCAGGCAGGATTTTCGCGGAGCAGCACCTCGGCCGGAATGCCGAGGCCGCGATGGAGGGCGCGGATCATGCCGAGGCTCAGGGGGCGTTTGCGATTGAGCACTTCGGAAACCCGGTTCTTACCGGGAAAATACTTTTCCAGATCCTTTTGCCGAAGTCCTTCCTGTTCCATGCGGAATTTGATCGCGGCGACCGGGTCCGGGAGACCGATGGGGAAGTGCTGCTGCTCATAGCGCTCGACCAGCAGCGACCACAGTTCCAGTTCCTCCTCCCTGGCGGAACCCGGCGTGGCGTCCATCAACGCTTCCACTCGCGCCAGAGCCGCGGCGTATTCCTCTTCGGTCTTGATGATCTTCGGTTTCATGGATGCTGGCTAGATGGTGACGGCATCTATCTTGTCGTATTCGGCATGGGTGCCGACGAAGCGGATGAAGACGATGCCGGTGTTGTAATGGATTTTGACGATGAGGCGGTAGGTGTTGCCCTTGATGTTGAAGACCATCCGGTTGCCGGGCACGATGTCGGCGGACGGGTAGCGGCTCTTGATTTCCTGCGGGTCCCGCCAGTCGGCGGCCACGGCTTCATGAAACCACGCTTCCAGGGCGGTTTTACAGTCGGCGTGGCGTTCATAAAAGTCGCGAAGCGTTCTGCGGGCGATGACTCTCATGAGCAGTTTGGCGTGGCGAGGGGTGGAATCAAGACAAAGTTCCCGTTTTGGGAACTTTGGCGAGAATTCAGTTTCGTCAAGAAACAACAGGAACTTGCTCTGGAGTGTTGGCTGGCAGTTCAT
>CAZYHO010000726.1:0-186 GCA_964647495.1 uncultured Akkermansia sp.
TTCGTCGAGATGTTCGTCGGCGTCGGCGCCAGCCGCGTGCGCGACATGTTCGAGCAAGGCCGCAAGTCCGCCCCCTGCCTGATCTTCATCGATGAAATCGACGCCGTCGGCCGCCACCGCGGCCACGGCCTGGGCGGCGGCCACGACGAACGCGAGCAGACGCTCAACGCCCTGCTCGTCGAAATG
>CAZYHO010000726.1:196-2301 GCA_964647495.1 uncultured Akkermansia sp.
CATCGCCGCCACCAACCGCCCGGACGTGCTCGATCCCGCCCTGCTGCGGCCGGGCCGGTTCGACCGCCAGGTGACCGTCAGCCTGCCGGACGTGAAAGGCCGCGAAGCCATCCTCGCCGTGCACGCCAAGAACGTCAAAATCGGCGCCGATGTCGATCTCAGCATCATCGCCCGCGGCACACCCGGTTATTCGGGCGCCGAGCTGGCCAACGTGCTCAACGAAGCCGCCCTGCTCTCCGCCCGCAAAGGGCTCAAGGCGATCACCCAGGCCGAACTGGAGGAGGCGCGCGACAAGGTGCGCTGGGGCAAGGAACGCCGCAGCCTGGCGCTCTCCGAAAAGGAAAAGGAAAACACCGCCTACCACGAGGCCGGCCACGCCATCCTCAACGAACTCCTCGAACACACCGACCCGCTCCACAAGGTCACCATCATCCCGCGCGGTCCGGCCCTCGGCGTCACCATGTTCCTCCCGGAACAGGACAAGTTCAGCCTGCGCAAGAACGAGTTGCTCGACATGCTCGTCGTCTCCATGGGCGGCCGCGTCGCCGAGGAAATCGCCTTCGGGGACGTGACCAACGGCGCCGTCGGTGACATCCGGCAGGCGACCCGCATCGCCCGCCACATGGTCTGCGACTGGGGTATGAGCGAGAAACTCGGCATGGTCGAGTACGGCTCCTCGGACGAACCCGTGTTCCTGGCGCGCGACTTTTCCAGCCGCCACGCCAATTACAGCGGCGTCACCGCCCAGAAAATCGACGAGGAAGTCAAACGCCTCATCGACGAGGCCTACGCCAAGGCGACCGCGCTACTCACCGAGAATCGACCGATCCTCGACGCGCTTGCCCAGGCCCTCCTCGAGTACGAAACGCTCGACCGCGGCCACGTCCGCGAAATCATCAAACACGGCCGCCTCCTCAACCCGCCGCAGACGAAACCACCGCTCGCCCCGCCGCCGCTCCCGCAAACACCCGCCCCCGAGCCACCCACCCCCATCCGCCGCGACGACCCGGATGGCCCGCTCCCGGGCGAACTCGTGCCGGCCTGAAAACCCGCCGCAACAAAAGACCCAGCCTCTGGCGTTTGGAGAACGCCAAGGATCGCCCCAAAGCTCGAACAACCCGAGCTTGGCGGCCATGCCGCTCCGACTTCTTGCTTCCTCGGGGCCGGTCTTCGCGCGCGCCGTCCCCGTCTGCTGCGGGCTATTTCAACCAGTGGATATTGATCTCGTTCTCCAGTGCTTCGAACTCCGGATCGCCACTGACAAGTTCGGCTTTCATTTCCCTGGCCAGCGCGGCGGCGAAAGCGTCCGCCAGGCTGATCTTGAATCGGGCCTTGAAATCGGCGGCGGTATCGGCCAGCGCGCGGTTCGTGGAGTGGAATTCGATTGGCAGCCCCTGGAGGATTCTCGCCGCCTCGCCCCACGCTTTGACACCGTCCTTCCTTACGATGGCGTATTTGACCTCGGCGTAGTTCACGTCGCTCATGTGGAGCGGGGTATCCTTCTCGCCAGCACCGACGAGCAATCCTTCCACGAGTTCTGCGCCGGGTTCATCGCGGAAATAGGCGATGAGGGCGAAGCTGTCGAGCACCTTAGCCGACATGGCGGTTCTCCAGTGTCATTTCCTCCTTCTTGTGCGCAGCCCATTCCTCCGCGAGCGATGCGCCCCCCGCTTCTCGCCTCAGTATGCCGCGGCCACGCTTGATCAGCGCCGCTGTCACCGGCCTGAGAAGAATGCCGTCCGCCGTGGCCTGCACCACGCACCTGGTGCCCGCCTCAATGTCGAACTGTTTGCGCACCCACGCCGGGATCACAATCTGCCCCTTGGTGGTGAACCGGGCGGAATCCGTTCTGGTTGTCGCTCTCATCTGACATAGTATGAATCATCATGGAAAGTACGTCAATTGGCAAAACGTAAGAAATCATCGCTCAATCCTCAATCGAATCGAAGGTTGGTTCAGTCGCGAGACGGACTCGCTGGTCCGGGACCGAAGGCTGTGGCCGCGAATCCGACGCGAATCCGGGACGAATCCGGGACGGAATCCGGGACACCCACTCGATATCGGAATCGCCCACTCCTGGGTTCGGGCTTGCATGGGTGTCTCAA
>CAZYHO010000727.1:0-2300 GCA_964647495.1 uncultured Akkermansia sp.
GGGAGCGCCGCAGTCGTTCTGCGGCTCGTCGGTCCGGCCGCGGAGCCGTGTGGGAAACGTGGGAAACGCGTGTTTTCCCAATCCGGGCGCCCCGCGAGAGGAGGACGCGAAAGCCTGGATCGCACGAGGCGCAGAGCGACTGCGGCGCTGCCAGGCGATCCACATAATGCGCGACAAATCGCGAAGGGCGTTTATATTCCGTCTTCCCTCGACCATCGCATGAACCGTGACGTGTCCAACCCGAACGATCCTGTCCGCCGGCCCCGCAGTACGGCGGCGCGAGCTAGGCGGGCTGCGCCGGCAGCCTGATCCACCCCCGCCTCCTGCTCCCGTCGTTCAGTCAATTCACACACACCCGTTTCATGTCATCATCGCTTTCCTCGAAAGTGGCGGAACGCATCCGCCAAATCCCCCGGTCCGGCATCCGCGACTTCTTCGAACTGGTCCAAAGCCGCGGCGACGTCATCTCGCTCGGCGTCGGCGAGCCGGATTTCTCCACGCCCTGGCACATCCGCGAGGCCGCCATCTTCGCGCTGGAGAAAGGGGAGACCTGCTACACCTCGAACCTCGGCCTGCCTGCCTTGCGCAAGGCGATCTCGACCTACATCGGCGGCCACTGTGCGACGGACTACGACCCGGCCAGGGAAATCATCGTGACCGTCGGCGTGAGCGAGGCGCTGGACATCGCATTCCGCGCCCTGCTCGATCCGGGAGACGAAGTCATTTACCACGAGCCATGCTACGTGAGCTACAACCCGGGCATTTTCATGGCCGGCGGCGTGCCGGTGGCGGTTCACACGCGCCCGGAGGATGATTTTGTGCTGCGCGCCGCGGACGTGGAAAAGGCGATCACGCCGCGCACGAAGATCCTCATGCTCAATTTCCCGACCAACCCGACAGGCGCCTTCGAGCCGGTCGACGAACTCCGGAAGATCGCCGCTCTCGCGGTCAAGCACGACCTGCTCGTATTCACCGACGAGATTTACACCGAGCTGCTTTATGACGGGCGGAAACACACCAGCATCCTGGCCTTTCCCGGCATGAGGCAGAGGACGGTGTTGTTTCACGGATTCTCAAAGGCGTATGCCATGACCGGCTGGCGGCTGGGGTACGCGTGCGCGCCGTCGGAAATCATCGAGGCCATGATGAAAGTGCACCAGTACGCGATGCTCTGCGCGCCGATCATGAGCCAGCGCGCGGGCATCGAGGCGCTGGAGAACGGGGCGGCCGCCGTCGAAATGATGCGCCAGAGTTACGAGCAGCGCATGAACGTGATCGTGGGCCGGCTCAACGCGATGGGGCTGCCGACGTTCCGGCCGGGAGGCGCGTTTTACGCCTTCGCCGACATCCGGCCGACCGGGCTGACGAGCAAGGAGTTCGCGCTGCGGCTGGTGAACGAACAGAGTGTGGCGGTGGTGCCGGGAGACGCTTTCGGCCAGTCGGGCGAAGGGTTCGTGCGGGCGTGTTACGCGACCGCGCTGCCCCGGCTCGAAACCGCGCTCGAGCGCATGAACCGGTTCGTCGCCGGCCTGAGCGGCGGACGCACGGGAGGGCGGCCGCTCAAGGCGAAGGCGGCCTGACCCGCTCCGCCGCCTGCCGCCGACCGCGACGATGGCATCAGCCCGCATCCGCATGACTCTTTCCGAACTCCGCGCCCACAAAACCATCGCCCACATCGCGCCGCTCGCCGTGTATCTGGGGCTGTTGTTTTTGTCCTCGATCCCCGGGCTCAAGTGGGACCATTCCGACGCACCCTGGTGGCGGCAGCAGCCGCAGCAGTGGATCTATCCGCTCCAGACTGTCGTCTGCCTCGGCCTGCTCGCGTTCTGGTGGCGCCACTATTCGTTCAGGCCGCTCCGCGCCAAGGCCTGGCTCTGGGGGATCGCCGGCGGCGTGGTCGGCATCGCGTTCTGGATCCTGCCGTCCTGGTGGCATCTGCGCACCGGCCTCACCATCGAGTGGCTCGGCATCGCCGACCGTTCCAGGCCCGGCTTCAATCCGGATATTTTTCCGCCCGGCTCCGGCGCCTGGTGGCTGGTGGTCGCGCTCCGGTTCCTCCGCATGGCGCTGGTGGTCGCGCTCATCGAGGAAATTTTCTGGCGGGGGTTTTTATGGCGCTATTTCGCGGCGCCGGACGGCCGCTGGGAGTCGGTCCCGTTCGGCGTGAAGAACGCGCGCGCCATCGTGGCCACTTCGGTCCTCATGATGCTGGCCCACCTGCCGTCGGATTACGCCGCCTGCCTGCTCTGGTCGCTGCTCGTCAGCCTGGTCGCCGTCGTCACCCGCAGCCTGGGCGCCTG
>CAZYHO010000728.1:0-2286 GCA_964647495.1 uncultured Akkermansia sp.
CATCCGAACACGAGAAATGAAAAACGAAGAACCAGGAACCAGGAACCAGGAACCAGGAACCAGGAACCAAGAACCAAGAACCAAGAACCAAGAACCGTGCCCCGAAAAAAGGACCGGCGCTGAGCCGGTCCTTCTTGAAGGGGAGGTTTGAAGATTGCCGGGATCAGGCAATCCGGCGGCGGCGTGTGGCGACGATGCCGAGACCGGCCAGTGCGAGAAGGGCCATAGACGGCTCCGGAATGGCTTCGAGCAGGATGTTGTCGAGCTGAACCTGCGCAATGGCGCCTCCCGTGCGGCCGCCGGCGATCAGGCGGTAATTGTCGGCGACTCCGTCGAGGTCGACGCCCGTGGCGAGCACGCCGCTGTGGATGAGATTGCCGTCAATGGTCAGATCGAGGGTCGAGTCGCCGCCGACGGCGGTGATGGTGAGGACGGCGCGGTGCCACGCGTTGTCATTGATCGTAAAGCCGACGATCGCATCGCCCAGTTGGGCGCCGTTCCAGTTGAGGGTGACATTGTTGCCATCCAGGCCAGGGTTCGCGCCGTCCGAGTCGAAGATGTCGAAACCAAGAACCAAAGCCGGCACACTGGCGGGGGCGGGACGCTCCCAAGCGAATGCGACGGGACCTGCGGCCGGATTGACGCCGCCAGTGGCGCCGTAGAGGGCATTGGGGAAGAAGCCGATGCCGAATCCGTCGGCGGCCTGACCGCAGCAGCCGCCGTTAGCGGCGTTCGCCGCGTCGTCGGTGATGTTGAAATCGAAGCTGAGACGGAGCGCCGGTGTGGACGCGATGGCGACCGAATCCCAGGCAATGGAATTGTTGTTGCCTCCCGAGAGGTGCGTGATGCGAGCGACATTGCCGTTGGCGCCGCCGACATCGAAAGTGCCGGGATCGGCAATAGGGGCGGGATCGGATTTGGTGTAATTGAACACCGAATTGACGCCGCCACCGTCGAAGTTTTCGGAGAAGAGGACGGTGGCTCCAGCGGACAGCGGGAACGCAAGAAGCAGTGTGCTGAGGGATGTGAGGGCTTTCATATGGGGCTGAAGGGGAGGCAATTTATTGTGAGGAAAAAAATGGGGTTTCAGATTCGCGGTGGCAGAATAGTCAGCGATTACGGCCTTCGACAAGGACAAAAGTGAACAAAATGCCACATTTCTTTGCTTTCGATCGAGTGGTGAGGTGCGAGATGCCGGAAATATGTTCATTTACACAGCAACCAACGGCAGATTTGGATCGATATCCGTGCTGAGAGGCGACTGTCTGCCGGCGGCGAAGTGGAGGGCGGCGGCGAAGGCGATCATGGCGGCATTGTCGGTGGTGAGGGCTGGGGCGGCGAGGCGGAGGTCGAGGCCGGCATCGGTGGCGGCGGCGGCGAGGCGTGCTCTGAGTCCGGCATTCATGGAGACACCGCCGGAGACGGCGATGGTGGAGGCGCCGGTGAGGCGGGCGGCGGCCAGGGTTTTGGCGACGAGGACATCGACGATGGCGGCCTGAATGCTGGCGCAGAAGTCGGCGAGCTGCCGGCCATCGAGTGGCTGGGGGTGGTTCTTGAGTTCGTAGAGGACGGCGGTTTTGAGGCCGGAGAAGCTGAAATCCAGGGTGCCGCTGTGGAGCATGCCGCGGGGGAGGTTGATGGTGGCGGGGTTGCCGTCGCGGGCGAGGCGGTCGATGTGCGGGCCGCCGGGGTACGGGAGGCCGAGCATTTTGGCGGTTTTGTCGAACGCCTCGCCGGCGGCATCGTCCTTGGTGCGGCCGAGCAAGCGGTAATCGCCGAGGCCGCGGCAGTGGAGGAGCAGGGTGTGGCCGCCGGAAACGATGAGAGCGACGCACGGGACCACGCCGTCCGGGGATGAGAGGAAGGGGGAAAGCAGATGGCCTTCAAGGTGGTTGACGGCCAGGAACGGGCGGCGGCACGCCAGCGCGAGCGCCTTGGCCACGGTATGGCCGATCAACAGGGAACTGGCGAGTCCGGGGCCGGCGGTCGCGGCAAACGCGTCGATGGCATCCAGGGCGATGCCGGCCCGCCCGGTCGCTCGTTCCACAAGCGGGCGCACCTGCGGCAAGTGGCTGCGGGAGGCCAGCTCGGGCACCACGCCGCCGAATGGCTGGTGAAGAGCGATCTGCGAACTGATCTCGCTGGCCAGCACTTCCCCGCCGCGGACGATCGCGACCGCGGTCTCATCACAACTGGTTTCCAGGGCGAGGATTGTCATTGGTCATTGGGTGGGTTCACGGTTCACGGTTCACGGTTCACGGTTCACGGTTCACGGTTCACGGGGCA
>CAZYHO010000729.1:0-2285 GCA_964647495.1 uncultured Akkermansia sp.
TCCTGGTTCCTGGTTCCTGGTTCCTGGTTCCTGGTTCACGGTTCACGGTTCACGGGGCGCGGGGCACAGGAGCCCCATATGCCGCATGGTCCCGACTCTCCTGAATCGGCGGATTCCGGGCCTTTCTAACCACCCTCCGCGAGTTCCTCCGCCGGGTAGCTCCAGATCTCGCTGAGCGTCGGGTGATACAGCGGGATCTTGAGGAATTCGGCCGCCGTGCAGCGGAAATGCATCGCCACCACAAGCTGGTGGATGAGTTCCACCGCCTCCGGGCCGACCGCGCTCGCGCCCACGATTTCGCCGCTCGCCGCATCGGCGATCAATTTGACGAAGCCGTCGGTTTCTCCCATGACCATGGACTTCCCGTGGTCGTCGAACGGGTACGTAGCCACGCGCACCGCCCGTCCGCTGCCGGCCGCCGCCGCCTCCGTCAGGCCGACTTGTGCCACCTGCGGATGCGTGAACACACCGAACAAGGCCAGCCGGTAGTCCATCGATTCACGCGCTTTCTCCCCGCGCAGCCAGGCCGCCGCATTGCGCGCCGCCATTTCGCCCTGCTGGATCGCCAGATGCACCACATCCAGGGGTCCGCACACGTCGCCGGCCGCCAGAATGTGCGGCTGGCTGGTCTGCTGCGTGGACAGCACACCGACGCGACCTCTTTCCACCGCGATTCCCGCCGCCTCCAGGTCCAGCCCGGTGATCGCCGGCGTCCGTCCCAGCGCCACCAAAACCTCATCCGCTACGACCGATTGCCCGGAGCCGCCCTCTGTGGGTTTGAACGTCACGTGCACACGATCTTCCGTATCCCGCCTGATCCCCAGCAAGCGCGTGCCACAGTGAATCGCCATTCCCCGGCGCCGGAAGGCCTCCGCCACCGCGTCCGCCACGTCCGCATCCATGCCGGTCAGCAGGCGCTCGCTCCGCTGGATCACGGTCACTTCCGTGCCAAGCGCCTCCAGGAAATGCGCCATCTCCAGCGCGATCGCGCCACCTCCGAGCACCACCATCCGCGCCGGCAAGGACTCGGTATCCAGGATGTCATCGCTCGTCCAGAAACCGGCGTCGCCCAGCCCGTCGATCCCGGGAATCGACGGCGCCGAGCCTGTGGCGATCAAGCACGCGCGAAACCGGATCTCCCGATCCTCTCCGCTGTCGCGCGGCTTCACCACCACGCGGTGCGCATCCAGAAACCGCGCCATCCCCCGGATCAAATCGAACCTCCCGTCCTCCAATTGCTGCCGGCGGTAATCGGCAAACTCCGCGACCAGCCGCCGCTTCCGGCTCTGGATTGCCACCGGATCCACACCGGCCAGTGTCGCCATCACCCCGAATTCGGCCGCCCGGCGCACACTCAACGCCCGGTTCGCCGACTCGATCATCGCCTTGCTCGGCATGCAGCCACGCAAAATGCACAACCCCCCGAGTTCCTCCGCCCCGTCCACCACAGCCGTCCGCAGCCCCAGCCCAACCGCCGTTCGCGCCGCAGCATAGCCGGCGCTCCCGCCCCCCAACACCAGGAAATCGTAGTCGTCGCCGTCAATGACCCCGCTCATCGCCCCACGCTGCCCGTCCTCCACATCCCCGCAATCATTCATTCGCAACCCACGAAGCCGCAGAGCGACGCTCTCGGTCAGAGGTCAGAGCCAACGATTCTTCGCACAGCTTTCGGATCGAAGCGGGTGTTCAACGGGGATGCGGCCCTGTGGAGTGCGGCGGCATGACGCCGCTTTGTTTCTGGGCGACATGTCGCCCAGCTCCAAAGCGCGGACATGTCCGCGCACTCCATACGAGGCTGCGCTGCCCGGACGGATGCTCCAAAGCAAACAGATTGGCCCGCACAAACCCTCTCGCGCACTTGTCCGGTCGCGCGAGGCTGACGCACCAGAAAACTGGGTAAAACGTACAAACTCCAGTCCTGGGGCGATGTCCCAGGCTGGCATAGGGCCGGGCCGTCGGCCCTTGCGGTGCGCACACATCATTGCCGCACTTGGCTTCGCGTTCCGCCTGAAGGCGGGACTCCAACCCAACGGTTTTTCGTTTGGAGACCAGGTTCAACCAGCGCGCGAAACTCGCCACCTTTGCACCCCTCCATCATGCACCAGCTACACCGTGAACCGTGAACCGTGAACCATGCACCATGCACCATGCACCATGCACCCTCGCGAAGACGCTTGTGAGCGCCGCTCAAGTACAGTAGGTATTTTCGCGGCGGCGGGCACAATCCGCCACTCTTCCGCCATCGCCATCGCCATCGCCACTTCCATGCCGACACGATTCCCGCA
>CAZYHO010000730.1:0-2279 GCA_964647495.1 uncultured Akkermansia sp.
TTCTCCTCGGCCTCGGCCCGCGCCATAACGGCGGCGCGCTGACCGCGCCGTGAGGGACACGGATCATGGGTTCAGTGGGTTTGGTGTGAGGAGCGGGACGCTCGGTGCGGCCGGCAAGATGCCGGCCGCGGCGGGCGGGACGCACCGCCCTACCCGGGAACTGGAATGGTTTGTTGCCGGGTTGGGGTGTGGGAAATGGGGAAAGCTTCTTTTGAGCATGTTGTTGTGCCGCGGAAATGGCAAGCGGATTGGTGGGTCGGCGCAGCCTGACGGGAGCGCCGCAGTCGCCTGCGGCTCGTCGGCCCGGCCGTGGAGCCGATCAAGAACTCAGTGTCCGAACTCTTCAGTCGCGACACAAAAGCGTTGCCGCCACCCCGATACGAACGAGGCCGCAGATGCGGCGCTCCTGGTTGCGGCGCTTCGCAGGGAAACACCGCCCTTTCAAGCTTGCCAATGATCGGGGAGGCAAGGGCCGGATCATTTCAGGTGGGGCGGGGTCCGTTTTCGCCGGAGACCAAGGAGCGCCATCAGCGGCACGCCAAGCGCCAGCACCGCCGGTTCAGGAATGATGGTGATCTTGAACGATCCGAAGGGCTGGGGATCAAGCTGGCCTTCCCAAAACTCCAGTCCGCGCACGTCGCCATGCACCTCGAAGGAATACTCAGCGTCTGGCTGTAAGCGATGCCCACCTTGCCATTGGGCAGGGAGGCGGGGGCGATGGAGACATAGAGATTCTGCTGGGCGGCATGACCCAGGTAGTGAGCGCGGCGCTGCGGTATCCATTCGGTGATGATGTGGCTGGTGACGCGCTGCCAATCGCCCCGGCGCGTGTCCCCGGGCAGATACGAGGGGTCCGATTAAGGCCACGGCGTGATGGGAGCCAGTGGCAATGGCGGTCACGCCTTTCAGGCCGTCGGGAATCGGCAGAACACCGGCTTGAGGCCCCCAGCAGATGACGGTGCCGTCTGATCTCAATGCCAGAAGAGCCTCCCCGTTTCCGTTGGCGAGCTGCACGATGTCGCCACGCGTGGCGTCGGGGGGTGGTGTCGTGGGCGGCCCGGCTCCCCAGCCTTTGAACTCCAGCGCGCGCGCGGGCATCACGAATGGACGCGCATGGATGGAGCGACGCAGCATGATCTGGTTCTCGGGCAGGGCGGTGCGTCCCGCCCGCCGTATCCGGCGTCTCGCCGGACACATCGTGCGTCTCGCACCGTGTTGCGCACACGTTTTCCGCTGCACGGAGCGGGACGCTCGATGGACGGGGCGCGACGCCCCGTCCGGCGGGCAGGATGCGCCGCCCTGCCCGAGAACTGCCAAATCGCCTGGGGAAGTTCCTTTGAGCCCCTCGCCAATTCTCGACACATCTTGAGCCATTGGCGATTTTACTTTTGGCCGAGTCCCTGAACTGAAACCGGCGGCTGCGTTGATCGCCGGTTCCTGGGCTGTCGGAGGCAGGGGGTCGAGATTCTGGTTCAAGCCGACACGCTTTCGGCGGTTGTGGCGGCGGGGTCGGCGTCTTCGGCGTGGTCAGCCGATGCGACGAATGCGGGCTCGGGTTCAGGCTCGGGCTCGGGTTCGGGCGCTGTCGGGGACTCGGCGGTGGGGGGGCGTTTGTCGGTGTCCTTGTCCTGGGCGGTGAGTTTGAAGCCGACCGGTTTGCTGACGCCGAATTCTTCCATGGTGATGCCGTACATGACATCGACGCGGCGCATGGTTTTTTTGTTGTGTGTGACGATGACGAACTGACTCTTGTCGATGAACTGGTCGAGCATGCCGAGGAACCGGCCGATGTTTGATTCGTCGAGCGGGGCGTCGAGTTCGTCGAGGACGCAGAACGGGCTGGGTTTGACCATGTAGATGGAGAAGAGGAGGGCGACGGCGGTCATGGAGCGTTCGCCGCCGGAGAGAAGGGTGATGGTGGTGGGTTTTTTGCCCGGCGGTTTGGCGATGACATCGATGCCGGCCTCGAGCGGGTCGTCGCCGTCGATGAGGACGAGGTTGGCATACGCCTGAGGGCCGAAGAGTTCCTTGAAGGTGCGGCCGAAGTTGACGCGGATCTGTTCGAAGGTTTCCGCGAACATGCGTTTGGTTTCGACGTTGATTTTCTGAATGATGTTGAGGAGTTCGGCCTTGGAGGCGGTGAGGTCGCCGTGTTCCTTTTCGAGGAAAGAGTAACGCTCTTCGAGTTCCTCGTATTCCTGAATGGCGTCGAGATTGACCGGTCCCATCGAGTCGAGGCGCTGGCGCAGTTCGGTGGCGAAGAGTTCGACTTCGTCCCA
>CAZYHO010000731.1:0-2274 GCA_964647495.1 uncultured Akkermansia sp.
CGCGGCAACCGCTGACGCGCCCGGAGGATCGCGTCCCACCCCGGAGCTTCGCTTGAAATGGCCTATTGCCTCTCTCTCTCTCTTTAACCTGTACGATTCCAAATTTGTCTGTGAGTGACTTTGCTAAGTATGGGGATAGCGTTTTTAGTGCCGAAGCGGGCACTGTTTTTAAATATGCACGAAGTGGTTCCTCATCAATGGAAGTTAAATTATTCACCAACCCCATAAGGCATCCCGCGCTTGGCAAGCGAGTAATTTTGGATTCCGCGAAATTATCCAGCCTGAATTCATCACCCGGGCCAAACAGTTGTGATAGAGTTTTCTCCCATATGAGTGCTGCGGTTTTCGTTGGATCACGATTTGAGTCCAACGTAACTTCAGCCAGAGCATCATCCAGTCGATGCAGCATGGAGTTATCCACTAGAATTTCACTAATGAATTCATTATTTAAAAGCAACTCTGGCGAATACTGTAGAGACGAAGCTACGGCATTGATTTTCGATGATACTGGTATGTCCCAATTCTTGGTTTTTGCATATGCTATAGCCTCCATGGGATACTGTTTAACCCACCCTATTAATAAGGACTCAATAAACTGATTTTGATCTGATATCGGCAAAGAATCTATAAACCTGGTTGCCTCAGCGGGATAGTACACACCTATCTCAATCAAAATCGAACGCGCTGCGGCCTGCCTCAGGTTGTCATTTGCAATTAAGCAGTCCACTAATAAGCCAGGCGCTTCCTTTACCAGAACGGCTATAATTACTCCATATGGTGGAGATTGGTGATTCCCATTTAAAGGGAATGTCTTAAGAAAATCAGTGATTTGCTCACGGCCGTGTTTGCTATTTAAGAAAAGTTTAACTGTGCCATATAAGTTGTCACCTTTATCTTCCGCCCTTTCCATTTCCTCACGTAAATTTGACAATGATTTATTATCGGGCGGCGATTCTTTTGCGGCTAAATGATGACTTTCTTCCTTGTGTGAAACATTGTGCTTTTGAAATTGCTTTCCAAAAAAATAGCCGGAGTATATTCCGACCATAGCTACGCTTAGCTGAATGGCGTATTTTCTTTTTGGAAGATTCTTCATGTGAGCGATGAATAAGGGGGAGCGATCGCTTCGGTCAAGATTTTTTCCATGAGTGCGGGTGAACAGGCGAACAGGGGGCTGGATCGAGTTTCGGGCGCCGGGGTTCTGGCGCCAAGAGAATGGCAGACACGCACTTTTCTCGATCCGCACCGGCCGCCATCAGGGAATGATGGTGAAGCGCAACACACTTGGTGGTAGCGACTGTGTGGTTCATCGAAAAGTGGGTGTCTGCTATGGGCATCGCGCATGCAGAGTGCCCGGGCGTCGCGGGGTTCGGTCCAAATCATGGCGTCTCTGCCGGCGCCGGGGGCGAAAGGATTTGGGCGATGCGCGGGTTGGATGCGACGGCGGCTGTGCGCCAGTTTTCGGCGGCGGCGGGGTCGTTTTTCATCCAGGCGCCCCAGTTTTCGACGAAGGCCCGGTCCACTGCTCCTGAGGTGCCAAGGTGGGTGGAGAGCCAGGGGACCATGCCTTCGGGCCGGCGGCGGCCGCTACGGTTGCTGGCGCCTTCGAGGCATTTTGCGGCGATGTCCGGCGGCAGGCCTTCGACAAGCCGGTCCACGGCTTCGGGCCCATGGGCCACCAGCAGGGAATGGCTCAGGAGGGCGGCGCTGACCGATTGGTCTTCAGGGCTGAGGGAGGAGTGATATACTTTTTTGGCCAATTCTGCATCGCGCTGAGCGAGTCCGAACATGAGGCCGTTGATGGAGTCCCGGAGCCCGGGGTAGTCGTCCGGCATGCTATTGTACCAGTCCACGGCAGCCTGGGGATCGGTCATGGCCCAGCCGTGCACGAGAGACGCGATCTCTTTTGAATCCGGAGCTTCCTTCAGGATGCCGGCCACCATTTTAGCGCCGTCGCGCTGGCCGCCCACGGTGAACAGTTGCTCGACTTCCGCGCTGTAATGCCCGGGAGGAGTGCCGGTCTGATTTTTGAAGGCGACGTAGGCGGCGACGCCGCGTTCGCCATCGACTGCGGCAAGCATGGCCGCGCGTTCCAGCAGGGCGTCGGCCGAATTGGTGCCTGCCAGGAGTTCGGCGAAACGCTGGCCGTATTCTTGCGGCGACATCTTCGCGATGCGCTGGTGCAGCACGGCGAACTGATCCGGGGCACTGCCGGCGGCGGGTTTCGGACTTTCCGCATCGGGGGCCTGCGCCTGCGCCTGCTGCTGAGGGGGG
>CAZYHO010000732.1:0-2258 GCA_964647495.1 uncultured Akkermansia sp.
CCGACGCCTCGCCGTCCTCGTCGAGGTGGCTGCCGTCGTTGTCGGCCACCAGCTCGGTGATGAGCGGGGCGCCGAAGGAAACCGAACAGCCGCAAACGGCCACCGCCAGCACACGCGCGAGCGGGGCCAGTCGAGAAGGGAGACACTGAATCATGATCAAGAATGCGGGAAGTCGGCTGTTTCCGCCACCAAAGAACACGGGCGATTGAAAAAACTGAAAAAAGGAAAAGTGGAAATGTGTGACGAAATCGACACCTCAGGAGTCACACCAGTTGATCTTCGGGCACCTCGATGCGGATAGCCGGTGTGGTGGTCGCCAGCATGTTTCCGACGTAACCACGCTCGCCCCCCGTCGTCGCGTCGATTCCCGTCACGCCAAGCAACGCGGCGTCGGCGCAGGCCTTTTCGTGCTTCGGGCAGGCGCGGAGGACAGGCATAACCGCTAGCCTCGGTCTCGCGCGGTGTGGAGTCGATCCAGGAGACGGGCGAAGCGGCTCGACCCTGATCAATAGCAAGCTTTGAAGGGTCGTGTTTTCCTGCGGAGCGCCGCAACCAGGAGCGCTGCAATCTTCTGCGGCCTCGTGCGTATCGGCATGGAGGCAAGGCTCTTGTGTCACGGTTGAAGAGTCGGGACATGGTGTTCTTGATTGGCTCCGCGGCAGGGCCGACGAGCCGCAGGCGACTGCGG
Organism: uncultured Akkermansia sp.; assembly: GCA_964647495.1. Classification (GTDB taxonomy): domain Bacteria; phylum Verrucomicrobiota; class Verrucomicrobiia; order Verrucomicrobiales; family V1-33; genus CAJBME01. The sequence goes on from CAZYHO010000732.1 coordinate 689, forward strand.
CGCTCCGGACCAGGCTGCGCCGGCCACCATCCGCTTGCCATTGCCGCGACGCGTCGCCGCGAAATCGTCACAAGCAGGTTGTGGCCTTGATCTCAGCGGCCTGCGTGGGCCTCATTTGTCGGCACGTAGACCCATGGCATGCCGGCCGCCTCGGCGGCGCGCAGGCCGTTGGGGCCGTCTTCGAAGACGAGGCAGGACGCCGGTTCCACGCTGAGGCGCCGGGCCGCGAGGAGGAAGAGGTCGGGAGCGGGTTTGCTGCGCGCGACGTCGTCGGCGGTGACGACGACGGGGAAGAGGTCGATGAGTCCGAGGTGGGTCAGTTCGCGGACGACGATATTCCGGTCGCTGCCACTGGCGACGGCGAGCGGGCGGCGGCCGTGCATGTCGCGGGCGAAAGTGACGACCGGTTCGATCGGGCGCAGTTCGTCGAGGTGGGAGAAGAAGTACTCGGTGCGCGCGAGTTCGACGCGGCCGGGGTCGATGTGGCAGCCGAAGCGAGCGTTGCAGATGGCGACGGTTTCGGGGATGCTCTGGCCGGCGAAGGCGTGGTGCATTGCCTCGGTGAAGTCGAACGGGGCGTTTTGTTCCTGGAGTGCGACTCGCCAGGCGTGCCAGTGGAGTGGCATGGAGTCGATCAACGTGCCGTCGCAATCGAAGATGTAGCCCGCGAAGTCGCCGGGCGGGATGTCGAGTGAAAAAGACCAGTGGCTCACGAGAAAACGGGGAAACGGTGATTGGCGGGGCTGCCGCCGGGGTGCCGGCGGTGGTGCCGGCATTGTGCCTGGGAAAGCGGACGAGGCGGCGCGGGGCGGCAATTCCCGCGAGTGGGGGGAGGATCCCTCAGGCAGCAGGTTTCACGCCGGCGCCGGGGTCGGAAGTGGGGGCGTTCTGGCTGCCTGCCGGGGAGGACTCCGGGGCGCCATCGCCTTGCGCGCTGTCGAGGAGTTTCAATGATGCGTTGCCGAAGAGGCGGTTGAAGAAGCGTTTGGGCAGGCTCTTGCCCATTTCCTCGTGGGCGACTTCGTCGGCGGATTCGGACTTGGCGGCTTCCCAGGCCGGGGCGAATCCTGGAGCGCGCAGGACCATGCGCTTCTCGGCGCGCGCGAGGATTTCCAGATCCCTGGCGATCTTGGAATCCGGTTTTTCGGCGAACATGCCGATGCGCAGGCGCAGGTGTTCGTTTTCCTTGAGGAGGGTTTCGCGCTCCTTTTTCAGTGCCTCGAGCTGGGCGGCGTCGAGGTCGAGTTTGTCACTGAGGTGTTTCCGGAACCGGCGGAACTCCGTCTTGGTCTTGAAGTGCCCCCAGGCCGAGAGCACGAAAAAAAGCAGCCCCAAGGCAAGGCCCCAGGTGAAAGGTGATTTGGCGATCTCAATCCAGTCCATGACGACGAACGTCCACGATGCCACAGGATGCGGGATTGTCGTCGGAAATCGGCGAGGATGAGCGCGTGAGGACGGTGCGGGGCGTTTTCATTCTCAAGCTCCGTCATTGATTTCCAGGGAGCGCCGCAGCCAGGAGCGCCGCAGTCAAAGCGCCGCAGTCAAAGCGCCGCAGGCGCCTGCGGCTCGT
>CAZYHO010000733.1:0-2255 GCA_964647495.1 uncultured Akkermansia sp.
TCGTCGAGGGCCAGACCGAACGCGAATTCTTCATCACCGCTTCCCCCGTCGCCGCTCCCGGTTCGCGCCTCTTTCATCTCCGCGCCACCGCTGACGGCGGCCAGGCGTCCCGCCCCGCGTGGCTCACCGTGCTGCCACACCAGGAAGATACCGCGGCGGTGAAGCGTTAGGCCAATACGGTTCATCCTTGAACCTGAAGGGGAAATTGATTTGAACAGAAGGCAACGAAGGAAGCGAAGCAGGAACGAGTTGCGTCATTCTGGTCTCTCACCCGCAGCGTGAGAGACCGGGCAGACGATCTGTTCCCCAAACTGACTCAGCCTTTGTTACCTTTGTTTCCTTCTGTTCCATCCCATTCCCGAATTCAGGTTAAATGAACCGTATTGGGCGTTAGTCGGCTTTTCGATAATCGGGCGGTGATCGCCGGACTACCGCTTTCCCGTCTTCCGCCGGCGCATGCCATTGGCGAAGTAGTCCACGTGCATGATCAGGAACACATCCAGTACCGAATGACTGTCGTCATCCCACCAGACCGTCGCCAGGCGCTTCGATGGGCTCATCGAAAAGTGGTCCCGTGTCGGCACCGGGAATTTTTGTCCATCGCCCGTGACAAGTTCAAACGGGCGAAACGGGACGGCATGCACCGCTTTTTCCAGCTCGGTCGCTGTCATGCCGCCATCTTGGCTGCGGATGGGTGGCTGCGCAAGTGAGGGACGAAAAGGACAAAAGGACATAAAGGACGGAAAAGGACGAAAGCGGACGCCGCCCATGCATACCAACATCCTGCGAGCCAGATCTTTGATTGACAGATTCGTCCCGCCGCCCACCATCGCACCTTCCGTGATGAATCTGATTCCGTCCCAGCACGCAGTGAGGCCGCTTCCATTGATGAAGCGGTCCATCGTCGGCTGGTATGCGCGAGGCGTTGTGCGCCCGTGCGGCGGATCGTGAAGGACCAGACAGGGAACCCGGTGTTTCCGTTCCGTTCACCCGCCGCCCTTATCGAGGCCGGCGGGTTTTTTGTTTTCGCGCCATGACATGAAATCCGAAGCCATCAAACTCGTGACCGCCTTTCGCAGGCTGCCGGCATCCTTCTGGGTGCTGGCGGGCGGCACGTTCGTGAACCGGTTCGCCACGTTCCTCATCCCGTTCATCACGTTGTACATGAAGCGCGGCGGGTTCACCGAAGGCCAGATGGCCTGGGCGGTGATGTCATACGCCCTGGGCGGTTTCGGCTGCGGGTTTTTCGCCGGTCCGCTGGCCGACAGGTATGGACGCAACCACGTCATGGCCGTGTCGCTTTTCCTGGAGGCCTGCTGCGTGCTGGGCATGGGGTTTGCGGAATCGTTTTCGGCGATCGTCATCATCGCCGGCCTGGCGGGATTCGTGGCGCAGGGCGCGCACCCGGCCACGCAGGCGCTCATCGCCGATCTGGTGCCGGACCACGACCGTGTGGCGGCGCAGCTCGCGATCCGCGTGGCGATCAATGCCGGCTGGGCGTTCGGCCCCGCGGTCGCGGGATTCGTGGTCGTGGCGCACAGTTACCAGTGGCTGTTCATCGCGGACGCCATTGCCTCCGCGTTGTTCGCCGTACTGGCGTGGTTTTATCTTCCGGCCGGCAAATCGTCGGGCCGTGCGGGCTCGCGCTGGGCTCCCGCGCTCCGTGCCGCTTTTGCCTGCCCGCCGATGCTGGCGATTCTGTTTGCCACGCTGTGCGCGAGTTTTGTGTTCCGGCAGATCGTGACCACCCTGAACCTGCATTTGCTCGACCATGGGTACAACGAAGCCCATTGCGGCCTGGTTCAGTCACTCAACGGCATGATCATCATCCTGCTGGAAATTCCGCTCACCGCCCTCACCGCCTGGCTCGCCTATCGCGCCGGAGTGGCCTGGGGATTCCTGCTGCTCGGGCTCGGGATGGCGGTGAACTGGTTTGGCGGCAGCCTGTGGATCGTGATTTCCGGCATGACCGTCTTCACCATCGGAGAGATGCTTTGCCTGCCGCGTCATGCTGCCTGGGTGCAGCAACTCTCGCCCGACGATATGAGAGGGCGGTTCAGCGGACTGACCGCGTTCGCCTGGCTCGGCGGCAATCTGCTCGGCTCGTGGGTGGGATTGAAACTGTACGCCGTCAACCCGGATGCCCTCTGGCTCACATGCGGCTTCCTCGGCCTGCTCGCGCTCGTCACGCTGTACTGCGTCGATCCGCGCCGCGTTTCATGGGCGCGGCCGGTCGCGCCGGTGGAAGGCGCGGG
>CAZYHO010000734.1:0-2255 GCA_964647495.1 uncultured Akkermansia sp.
CACGTCCGGTTTGACGAGGGGGAAGGGGGTCGGCGGTTCAACCGCCGGCCTCCTTCCCTACTCTACTGAACTTTGTGGTCAAAAACGCCACCGGCCTTGAACCACGAATTTCTCGAATTTCACGAAGACCATCCGTACGCAGGACAGCGCGGCACAGTGCTTGCCCCGGATGGCCGCCGGTGGGAATTGAAAAGTGGGCGTCTGCCATTCCACTGAACTCAATCACATGCAGTTGGAAGTAACGAATCGGGAGCCTCCGCCAAAAAAGCTGTCGTCGCTTTGTTTACGTCCTCTGACAGTTTGATTGAGTCCACGGCGATCTTGGATTTCACCAATTTATCGGACATGGCTTGCAGGATTTCTGTTACTCCTGCCGCTAAATACCGCTTGATCTCCTCAAGGGGAACGCCTTTCCAACGTGCTTCCGGAACGACGGAAGCACCGGTAACATATTCGCCTTTTCTGCTTAGCCGTAGTTTCTGAACGCCTTCGCCTTCAAACCACCAAATGGAACCGGATATCCGAAGCACGATCGCAAACTCTTTAATGGATGGGCTATACGGAGCAGTGCAATGGACTTCAAGCTTCTTCCGCAAACCCATGAAAGCGGGTTCGGTCGCATTTGAAGATTCTTTATCTCCGGCCTGCACCCCTAATGTCTTCATCCCGCTCAAGTGTGGTGAGGAACTTCATGGGCATGAGTTTACGCTTCATTTCGGGGTTTGGAAAGACGGGAGGGCTGTTCGAGGCTGGCCGAGGGATGGCAGGCGCTGTGGACCTGCTTGAGCTTCTGGATGCTGACCTGGGTGTAGATCTGGGTGGTGGTCAGTTCGGCGTAGCCGAGGAGTTGCTGGATGAAGCGGATGTCGGCTCCGTTTTCGAGCATGAGGGTGGCACAGGTGTGCCGCAGCAGGTGGCAGGAGCCGCTTTTGCCGAGTGCGGCGGCGTTGATGTAGTCGCGGACGAGCTGGGTCAGCCGGTTCGGCGTGAACGGCTCGAACAGGTTCGTCAGGAACAGGGTGCCGTCATCGGGTTCGCGGGCATACATCGGCCGGATCTCGTCGCGGTATCGGGCGATCCACGCAAGGGCGCGGTCGCCGACGGGCACGATGCGGTCCTTCCGGCCCTTGCCCTGGCGGATGAAGAGGGTGCCGCGCTCGGCATCGATGTCGTGGGGCTTGAGGCCCATCAGCTCGCTGCGCCGCATGCCGGTGCTGTAAAAGGTTTCCATGGTGGAAGAGGTGGCGCTGGTAGCGCTCCAATATTGGCTTGGTGATCTCGGCGGGACGCGTGAGGCCGCGTTCCAGCGCCCAGGCGACGAAGTATTTCAGGTAGGTGCGCCGCCCGTGGATGGTGCGCGGGCTGTAGTTCTGCACGCCCATCCATTCGAGGAAGCCTTCGGTGAGGACGTGCCAGCCGTGCGGGTCGTTCGGATCGCCCTGCGGATCGCGTGGGGTGTGGGTGCCTTTTCTGGCCATACGATTACGATGCGATGGGTTCCTTTTCCGCCCCGGCGTGCGATTTTCCAGCAGTGGCCACCGCCTCCGCGCTGGAAGCCCTGCCGGTGCTTGGTTCCAGCGGGTTTTGCGCGGGTGCGCCGGGGGCGTCCCGCAGGGGTGCCGGGGGGATACCGGGTGCGTCCCGGTCGTCGTTTTGCCCATCCCGGTCGCCATCGCAGGTGCGGGCCGCACTGGCATTTGATGCCGGACGGACGGTTTGGGCCGCACCGGCATGGGTGGCCGCGAGCGTTTCGTCGGTGATGAGGCCGGGCAGGAACCTGGTGCCGTCGCCGCCCTCGCCCTGATAGACGAGTTCGTATACGAAGCCCTGCCCGCGCCCGCCACGGTGGACCAGCACGTATTCCGGTTCGTGGAGCCGCATCATGTGCCGTTTGACCTGCGGCGGGCTCCAGCCGGGCGCCTCGCGGGCTTCGCGCTGGGTGAAGCGGTGGTGTTTCGGGTCGATCTGGCGTTCCCCGCACGCGGCTTCGACCATCGCCCAAAGGAGATTGAGGAAGCGGCGGGTTTGAGGAGGCATTTCATCGAGGCTGCGGCCGAGGATTTCCCCGGCGAGGCGGTTGGCGGTGGCGATGTCCTCGCGGGTGACTTCGACGTGCTCCACGCCATTGACGGTGCGGCGCGGCCGCTGGTGCTGGTGCAACAGCGCGATGGCGCGGATGAGGGTGAGGTATTTTTTCTGCAGGAGCTTCAAGGCGTAGGTGGCGCGCTCCGCGCCTTCTTCCTCGGCGATGGCGA
>CAZYHO010000735.1:0-2250 GCA_964647495.1 uncultured Akkermansia sp.
GAAAGCAGGATCCCATGTACCGGGCCTGGCGCCAGGCCGTGCGGATGCGCCGGGAAGACGGGGAAACGTTTGTGTGAACGGTATTGCCCTCAATGCCTGAAGTGCCTGTGATCGGTGAAGCACATTGCCATGCCGCGTTCATCGGCGGCGGCGATGACTTCGGGGTCGCCCTTGCTGCCGCCTGGTTCGATGGCTGCTGTCGCCCCGGCGTCGGCCGCCGCGATGAGCCCGTCCGCGAACGGGAAGAACGCATCGCTGGCCACCGCCGATCCTTCGAGCGACAGGCCAGCGGATTGGGCTTTCCAGACGGCGAGGCGCGAGGCATCGACGCGGCTCATCTGGCCGGCGCCGATGCCCAGGGTGCGATCTTTGCCGCAGAAGACGATGGCGTTGCTCTTGACGTGTTTGACGACGCGCCATCCGAAGCGCATGGCTTCGAGGTCTTCCTTGCTGGGCGGCCGTTTCGTCACGCATCGCTCTTCCAGGCGGTCGAGTCCGAGCGCCTTGCCGTCGCGCTCCATGACCATGAGCCCGCCCGGCGCGCTGCGGATGACTGGTGGCGGAGCGGTTTCGAGCAGCGTGGCGTAGGCCTCGGCGTACTGGATGAGCCGCATCGCTTTCTTTTTCTGAAAGATCGCGCGCGCCGCCGCCTCGTACCCGGGCGCGATGACGACATCCGTGAAGATTTCGGAAATCACGCGCGCGAGGGCTTCCGTGACCGGCCGGTTGCACACGATCACGCCGCCGAAGGGCGCCTGTTTGTCCGTCTCGTACGCCTTGTCCCACGCCGCCCTCAAGTCCTCTGCATCCGATCCCACGCCGCATGGATTCGTGTGTTTGAAAATCGAGACCGTCGGCACATCGAATTCCAGGATCAGTTCGGTCGCCGCCTCGATGTCGAGCACGTTCGTGTAGCTCAGGTCCTTGCCTCGCAGTTGCTCGAAATAATCACTGAAGCGCCCGTACAGGGCCGCCTGCTGGTGCGGGTTGTCACCGTATCGCAGCACGCTGTGCAACCGCAGGCTGGCGATGAAGCCATTGCGCTGGTCATACTGCTCGCTGAGGTAGGTCGCGATGGCCGCATCGTACGCCGCCGTCCGCTGGTACACTTTCACCGCCAGTTTGCGCCGCATCTCGGGTGTCGTGTCCCCCTCGTGATCTCCCATCTGCTCGATGATTTCGTCGTAATCCGACGAGTCCGTGACCACCGTCACCGACGCATGGTTCTTCGCCGCCGCGCGCAGCATCGCCGGCCCGCCGATGTCGATCTGCTCGATCGCCTCATCCAGCGTCACCCCGGGGCGTGCCACCGCCTGTTCAAATGCATACAGGTTCACCACCACCAGGTCGATCGGCCCGATCCCCAGCCGCGCCGCCTCCTCCTCGTGCCCCGCATTGCCGCGCAGGTAAAGGAACCCGCCGTGGATCTTCGGGTGCAGCGTCTTCAGGCGCCCGTCCAGGCACTCCGGAAATCCGGTGTACTCGCTCACCTCGATCACCGGCAGCCCCGCCTCCCGCAGCGCCCGCGCCGTGCCGCCGGTCGAGAGCAGCTCGACCTTCCTTTCATGCAACTGCCGGGCAAACTCGATGATCCCGGTCTTGTCAGACACGGACAACAGGGCGCGATTTATGCTCATGATCCTCCAGACAAGCGCGCGTCCGGCCTGATCTTGCCGCCAGGCGTCGGACGCGCATCCCTCACTACTCGCCGTGCTTCCGCCGTTCAAGAAGAATCCACAGTCGGCTTCGCCTGCCCCGATCATGAAGGTCGAAGTGGGAGGGGCACGATCAAGAATGGACCGGGCATTCAGCCCTCATTGATCGGGGGGATCCAAATCCTGGGGCGATGCCCCAGGCTGAAATAAAACCAGGCCGTTGGCCCTGCGGCCGTGGTGGGGACAGACCCCTTGTGCGATCCGGGACAAGCGCGGCACGCAACGACTTTCCGTGCACGGCTTCGCGGCTTGGCCTGAGGTTCCGGATTACCGCCGGTCTCCGACAGGTTCGTGCGGAATACCGTTGAGTTGGAGTCCCGCCTTCAGGCGGCAGCGCGAAGCCAAGTGAGCCACTGTGTTGGCCCTGACCTCTGAACCTCTGACCATCAATCACCAGTCGGATCCTGTGTGAAGCCTGTTGGAGTCCCGCCGGTAAGGCGGAATCGTCGGCGCGGGACAAATGCGGTGCGAAATGGTTTTTGCGCACCCCCAGGGCCAACGGCCCGGCCCTATACCAGCCTGGGGCATCGCCCCA
>CAZYHO010000736.1:0-2250 GCA_964647495.1 uncultured Akkermansia sp.
CCGATCATCTGATGAGCAGTGTCATGAGCAGTGAGACGCGCAAGGCGTTTCCGTTTCACGCGTTTGAACCCCGGTGGCAGGCGCGCTGGGAGGCGGAACGGACGTTCCGGACGCCGAATCCGGGCGACTCCGACTTCGATCCGGCGAAGCCGAAGTTCTATGCGCTGGACATGTTTCCGTATCCGAGTGGCGACGGGCTGCACGTCGGACATCCGGAGGGGTACACGGCGACGGACATCATCACGCGGGCGCGCCGCAAGCAGGGGTACAACGTCCTTCATCCGATGGGCTGGGATGCCTTCGGGCTGCCCGCGGAGCAATACGCCATCAGGACCGGCCAGCACCCGCGCCTCACCACGGAGCGCAACGTGATCCGCTTCACCGCGCAGTTGAAGCGTCTCGGTTTTGCGTACGACTGGGATCGCGAGGTCAACACGACCGATCCGGCCTATTTCAAGTGGACGCAGTGGATCTTCCTCCAGATCTACAACTCCTGGCTCAATCCGGACACGGGGCGCGCCGAGCCGATTTCCACCTACACGGGGCCGGATCCGGACAGCGTGCGGCTCGCTTATGTCGCGGAAGTTCCTGTCAACTGGTGCCCGGGCCTCGGCACGGTGCTCGCGAACGAGGAGGTTGTGGACGGCCGGAGCGAGGTCGGTGATTTTCCGGTGGAACGCCGCCCGATGAAACAATGGATGCTGCGGATCACGGCGTTCGCTGACCGCCTGGCCGATGAACTCGAGCCGCTCGACTGGCCGGCCGGCATCAAGACGCGCCAGCGCGACTGGATCGGCCGCAGCGAAGGCGCGGACGTCACCTTCCGCATCTGCGGGCGCACTCCGGACGATACGAGCCCGGGCGACCTGGTGGTATTCACGACGCGGCCCGACACGCTGTTCGGCGCGACATACATGGTGCTTGCCCCGGAACACCCGCTCGTCCCGGCCATCACCACGCCGGAGCAAGAGCCGGCGGTCCAGGCGTACCGGCAGGCTGCCGCGAGCAAGTCCGACCTCGACCGCGGTGTCGCCCGGGAAAAGACGGGGGTCCCGACCGGCGCGACCGCCATCAACCCGGTCAATGGCGAGGCCATTCCCATCTGGATCGCCGATTACGTAATGACGGGATACGGCACCGGCGCGATCATGGCGGTTCCTGCGCACGACGACCGCGACTGCGAATTCGCCACGAATTTCGGTCTGCCGATCCGCCAGGTGGTCGCTCCCGCGGACGGCGGGCCGGAGGGCGCGGATCCTGTATCCGGCGATGCCACGTGCTTCACCGGCGACGGTGTGTCGGTGAATTCCGGATTTCTCGACGGGCTGCCGACCGCGGAGGCGAAGAGCCGCATCACCGCGTGGCTCGAGGAAAACGGCTTTGGTCATAAGGCAGTGAACTACAAGCTGCGAGACTGGCTTTTTGCGCGCCAGCGGTATTGGGGCGAGCCGTTTCCCGTCGTGTGGGAAAACGGCCGGCACCGCGCTCTTCCGGAGAGCGAACTGCCGGTCCTCCCGCCGACCCTCGAAGACTTCAAACCGACAGGCACCCCCGAACCGCCGCTCGGCAAGGCGGTCGACTGGGTGAGGTACAGCCCGACCGCCACGCGCGAATTGAACACCATGCCGCAGTGGGCCGGAAGCTGCTGGTACTACCTGCGTTTCTGCGACGCCCGCAACCCGCACCGCTTCGTCTCGGCCGAGGCGGAACGTTACTGGATGGGCGGAGGCGAGCGCGCCGCGGCGGATGCCGGCGACCGGCCGCCGCGCGGCAAAGGCGGCGTCGACCTCTACGTCGGCGGCACCGAGCACGCGGTGCTGCATCTGCTGTACGCGCGCTTCTGGCACAAGGTGCTCTTCGACCTCGGCCATGTCTCGACGCCTGAGCCGTTCCACAAACTCGTCAACCAGGGACTGATCCTCGGCCAGGACGGCCAGAAAATGTCCAAGTCCCGCGGAAACGTGGTCAATCCCGACTCGGTGGTCGAGGAATTCGGCGCCGACTCGCTGCGGCTCTTCGAAATGTTCATGGGGCCGCTGGAGGCGACGAAACCGTGGAGCACCAAGGGCGTGGAAGGCGTGCACCGGTTTCTCGCCCGGGTGTGGCGCCTGATCATGGCAGAGAACCAGGAGGGCGCCTGGGAAATCTCCCCGCGGATCGCCGCCGGCGCCGCCCTGCCCGGCAAGGCGCGCAAGGTGCTGCACGAAACCGTCAAGAAGGTCACCGAGGACATCGACGCCCTCGGTTTCA
>CAZYHO010000737.1:0-2248 GCA_964647495.1 uncultured Akkermansia sp.
CCGGCGGGCGGGTCTTTGAAATGGATCTCGATCCCGTGGATTGGCACGGCTTCTTCGCGCAGCGGGGTTTCGACTTCCTGGAGGCCGTGGTCGGATGTCGTGTTCAGGCCGTTCCAGAGGTGGACGACGAGGCGCGGGCCATCGGGCCCGGCCTGGCGCCAGAAGGTGCTTTGCACGCACATGGGGGCTTTCACGGTGACCGGATAGGCGTCGCGCGCCGCCCAGCGGACCGCCTGGGCGAGCAGGATCCGCTGGTACGGATACGCGTAAGAAAAATACGCGGCATCCACCCCGCCGGCGAAATAGACGACGCGCCCCTGGCCGCGTTCGCCGGTCAGCGCGCACGGAAAGACGTCGCTGCTGCCCTCCGGGAAATACAGGATGGCGGGCCGCATCGGAGCCTCGGCCCCGAGCATGCGGACCATCGGTCCTTTGAAGCTCGCCTGGCCGTTGGGCAGCAGGTGCCGCAGCCGCGGATCGGTCGCGAAGATGGAATCGGAGAAATCCCCGAAGCGGAAGGCGCCCGCGTTGGCGCGCTGCGCCCAGTAGGCATCCCCGATGGCGATGGCGAAATTGGCGTCGATTTCACGAGGCTGAGCGGGCGCGGCGGCGGGGCGGCCGCCATAGGATGTGCCGAAGAGATCGCGGAGCGCGAAGTCGGCGCGCGGCCGGCCGAGTTCGTCGCAGAGCGATGTCTCGCAGGTGGCGACCAGCCCGCCGCCCTGGTGGACGAAGGCGCGGATGACATCGGCCTGCGCGTCCGAGAGGCAGGCGACATTCGGGAGGATGAGGACGCGGTAGCGGTGGAGTGTTTCGGCGGTCAGATCCTGTTCGGTGATCAATGTCAGTGGCAGGTGCTCTTCCTTGGCCATGCGGAAGACACCGAGGGCGTGGGCGAGCCAGCGTTCCATGATGTGGCCGTGGGCGTAGAACTGGCGCGTTTGTTCGCTGACGAGCAGGGCGGCCCACGGCTCCTGCTCGAGCCGCGTGAACCACGGCCCGCGGCGCGCGATTTCGCGCAGCGTCGCCGCGGTCGCCTCTTTGCCGGCCATGGCCGCCAGCGGCGTGAACGATCCGTTCGTCATCGCGCCGAGGCAGCGCACGGTCAGTTCATGCGGCGGAAAACTGTCGGTGCTGTACGGGTTGCCGCGGGACATGAGGTACGGCTCGCTGGCGCCCACGCGGCCGCCCGCGACCGCGCGCACGTATGCCGCCCCGAAGTACGGCACCACCGTCGCGCCGAGGTTCACCTCGTCCAGCCACCACTCCTGCACCGGACAATGGATCAGGCGGTTCATGCGCGCGGACATCACGCGCGGGCTGGTCAGGAAATGACCGTAACGTCCGGCGTTCGTCGTCCATGTGTAGATGGCCGCCTCCGGATTCACCTCGCGCAGCCGCTCGCCCAGCCGGCGATACCAGCCTTCGAGCTTCTCGTCCGCCCACAGCAGGTAAATCCGGTATGCCTCGTCGTTCAGATCGATCCGCGGCGGCACCTCACGCCCGGTCTCCCGCCGGTACATTTCTTTTTCGTGCGGGCTGAAATCGATGAAATGGTGGTAACATCCGTCGAACGAAAACCCGTCGACCCCGAAGTCGCGCATGATTTCCGCCAGGCACTCGATCGCGTAGCCGCCGTATGGCGTGTGCAGCGGCAGGCTGCGCAGCGCGATGTTTTCCGGAGTCGTCAGGTCGAGCTGCGCCTTCTCCAGGATGGCCGGGTCGTCGGCGTCGTGCCGCATCCACTCGGGATGCCGCCGCACCATTTCGACCGGCGCATACGGCGAGATGCCGAGCACCACGCGCATCCCGTGCCGCTTCGCCCGCGCGATCCCGTCCAGCAGCCGCGCCTTCTCGTCCGCCGGCACGCCGGACGACGCGTCGTCCCGCCGCAACGGCCAGTACGGCGACGGCCCGCCCGCATGCACCACCGTGGCCCCGCCCGCCGCCGCCTCGTCGATCGCCTCATGATCTTCCAGCCCCAAAAAAACTTTCGCCACACCGTCGAGCACCCACCCCGGCGGCTCCACCCCGCGGAAATCGGAGTCCGGCGTCAGAAATGGAAACTCCGTTGCCGCCGCCCATCGCGAAAGCACCAGAATGGCGCCACAAAGGAGAATACGAATCGTCATGCGCGCCGCAGCATCCCGCACCCTCTTCAAAAAGCGAGTGTCCTTCCTGCTCCGCCGATCCGGAATGGAACATCGCCTTCGATCACGATCCCGAAATCGCCGTGCGCATGCGGAAA
>CAZYHO010000738.1:0-2246 GCA_964647495.1 uncultured Akkermansia sp.
GCGCTGCCAGCGCCATGCCGTGATGAGCGAAGGATCCTCAGCGCCGCTGATAGCGCCGCAGCCATTCCCGCCCCTCGCGGCCCGGGGCGCCCGCAGGGGGACAGACCCTTTGTGGACGCCCGGTTTTCCACAAGAATGCCCGTGCGGCAACGGGTTCGTGCGGAAAACCATTGCGTTGTCGCGCCTTCGGACCGCAACCCGCAGCGTCATGCGGAATGTTTCTCAGCATCCTCAGGGCCAACGGCCCGGCCCTGTATCAGCCTGGGGCATCGCCCCAGGAATGGCCGCCACACAATAAATAAAGGGCTGAAAGCCCGCCCCATCATTCGATCACCGATGGAGAGGTGGACACTGGCGATCGTGTGCATCACGAGTGATGGAGTGGAAAGGGCACGATCGCGGATAGGCCGGGCTTTCAGCCCTCATCGATCGGGGGCTCCAAATCCTGGGGCGATGCCCCAGGCTGAAATAGAGCCGGGCCGTTGGCCCTGCGGCAGGAGTGGGGACAGACACTTTATGTGAACACGGAACGGTTCCCGGGCGCGGGTCGTACTGGTGGCGGGGGAATTGCGATCGATGCCGCCTCCTCGCCATCGGCGTATGGTGCGCCGAGGAACGGCGGTGGCGCTGCCAGCGCCATGCCGTGATGAGCGAAGGATCCTCAGCGCCGCTGATAGCGTCGCAGCCATTCCCGCCCCTCGCGGCCGGGGTACGTCACCGGCGGCCGCCCTTCCTCGATCAGCTCGAAGTGGGGGTCGAAACGATCGTCCAGTTCCGCGAGCGTCGTCCCGAACGGAGGGCCCGGCCAGCCCTCCTCGTCCGGCGAATCCCATGGCGTGAGGTAAAAGCACGCGATGAACTCGCCGCCAGGCCGCAGCACGGTGGCCGCCGCCCGGACATAGTCGGCCCGCCGATCCGGCTCGATAGCGCAGAAGCACGTGTGCTCCCAAACCCGATCGAACGCGGCCGCCCATTCCGCCGGCGGCGCGAACCAGTCGCCCGTGACGAACTCCACCTTTGAGATCCCCTTCCAGCGATCTTGCGCGCCCGCCACTGCGCTGGCCGCCACATCCAGTCCCGTCACCATCGTGACCGCCGGAGACTCCGCGATCGCGGCCGCGTCAAATCCAAACCCGCAGCCCGGCACCAGCACCCGCCCGCGCCACCACCCCGGCGCCACCCCATGCCCCAGCACCGGATGCGGCGCCCCCTTGTCCCACGGCGTCTCGCCCGTCCGATAGCGTTCCTCCCAATCGGTCATCCCTCCCCATATCGCCAAATCCTCCTCTGCCAAGCGCACGGTCCGGACCGCAAGGGGACAGACCCCTTGTGGGCGCCCCGTGCGTTTCCACCCTCCTCCGCCCGACCAAGTCCGCCCGCTGGCATTTGTCCTCACGCCAAACACCTCTGATCCGTGCCCCGTGTACGGCTGCACTGCGGACCGCAGAGGGACAGACCCCATATGAGGCTCTACTTGAGCGCCGCTTTTTGACGGGGCGACGGGAAGCTGGATTGACGGATCCCCGTCTTGCCGCATACTGGCGGCATGAAAACGACCATTGATATACCCGAAGCGTTGTACAAGAAGGCGAAGATCCGCGCCATTGAGCGCGGCCAGACATTGCGCGAGCTGGTGGTCGCCTCCCTGGAACGGGAATTGGCCACTCCCTCCGCCGCCCTGCCGGAGAAACCTTCTTATTGGGCCAACCGGACGATGATGCCCGGGTTTGCCCGGCTGCGGGCCGAAGGTGCGTTCGGTCTCAAACCCGGCGATCGTTCGATCGATGAAATCCTCGACGAGGTCAAAGCGGACCAGGAGGCATGATCTTTTGCGATACCAGCTATCTGGTCCGGCTTTACCTGGATGACAATGGTTGCGAAATCGTCCGCGAGTGGTGCGGACGACATGAGGTCGCCGCCTCGGCTCACGCCCAGGCCGAGATTCCCGCCACCTTGCATCGAGCTTTCAGGGAAGGCCGGCTGACGGCGGAAGCGTTCGCCGTCGTGATCGCCCAGTTCGAGGCGGATTGCGCGGCGAACGCTTTCCACTGGCAGCCGGTGAGTGATTCCCTCCTCTCCAGCCTGGCAGGAACTTACTCCCGGTTGCCTCCCTCCCTTTTTCTCCGCGCTGCCGACGCCCTTCATCTCGCCTGTGCCGCCGCGAACGGGTTCACCGAGGTCTATTCCAACGACCGTCACTTTCTGGCCGCCGCGCCGCACTTCGGGCTGCGCGGCCTCAATGTCAT
>CAZYHO010000739.1:0-2246 GCA_964647495.1 uncultured Akkermansia sp.
CTCGTAATCGGTTCCCGCATTGTCCGCGAGGCGTTCGGCCAATGCGACGGCGGCTTCCGTTTCCACCCACCCTGGCGACACACGGACAACGCGGATGCCCTGGGGCGTGACTTCCTTCGAGAGGCTCTTGCTGTAAGTCGAAAGCGCGGCCTTGGCCGCTGCATAGGCGGTCGTGGATTCAGGCAGCGGGAGTTCGCGCTGGATTGAGGTCACGTGAATGATGACGCCAGAGCCCTGTTCGATCATTGCCGGGAGCAGAGCCCTGTCGAGGCGAACGGCGCTCATCAGGTTCAAGTCGAGTTCACGTTGCCAGACGTCGTCCTCGAGTTTGGCAAAGCCGCCGCCCGGAGCGCTCGATCCGCCCACGACATTGACGACGATATCGATCCCGCCGAGGTGCCGGAGTACTTCCGCGGCGACCGTTGCGCACCCCTCCGCTGTCGCAACGTCGGCGGCGATGGAGTGAACGCCGGGCGTCGGCTTCCGCGGCAGGTGACGTGCGGTGGTTGCCATCCTGACGCCGGCGTCATGCAGCGCTTGCACGACAGCGGCGCCGATGCCTTGGGTGCCACCAGTGACCAAGGCTCTGCGGCCGTGGAGATTGAGGTCGAAGCTCATACTTGTGGGATTGTAGTGCTGCTGGATGCCGGCGTGTCCGTTGATTGGCTCCTGGACAAGGCGACAAATAAGCCTGAAGTGATGGACTATCAATGGCCGAAAGTCTCGCTTTTATGTCCAAAACGCCAGGATTCGATGGAAATCTTGCCATTTGAGTCGTATTTGGCACAGTCAAATCACTATGGATGTTCTCGCTGACATCATGGCCCTCATCAGGATCAAGGGCGCCTTGTACGGGCGTCTCGAATTTTCCGCTCCATTTGGATTCAGGTTTCCAGGCGGAGACGGGATTTGCCTGATCGTTACGCGAGGTTCTTGCTTCCTTGGCGTCGATGCGGCGCCACTGGTTCCGCTCGTCGGAGGGGACTTTGTGCTGCTCCCGACACCGAAGTGCTACTCGCTCCGCAGCAGTCCGGAACTGTGCGTGCGCTCAGTCCTGGAGATCACCTCCGAGGAGGAGTTCCACCGGACACGATTGATGTCCTTCGACGGGGGCAAAGGACCCTCCACCTCCGTTGTCGCGGGATGCTTTTCGTTGGCCTGGCCCGAAAGCACCCTCCTGGTCAAACACCTTCCTCCGATCATCCACCTTCAAGGTTCGGGAAATCGCACGACACCCTGGTTTCAATCGACGCTGCAATTCATCGCCTCCGAGGTGTCGCAGAACCTGCCCGGAGGAACCGCCATCGTGGATCGTCTCGCGGAAGTGCTTTTTGTCCAGGCGATGCGATCTCGCATCGACTCTTCATCCGCCACGGAGAATCCAAGCTGGCTGCGTGCTCTCAACGACCCGCAGATCGGCGAAGCAATCCGGCTGATGCACACCGAGCCGGACCGGCAATGGACGGTAGCCGATCTGGCGCGCAGCGTTTCCATGTCGCGCTCGGCATTCGCGGATCGCTTCCGCAAGCTGGCCGGGGAAACGCCGCTCGATCATCTGACCCAATGGCGAATGGTGCGGGCAGGGAACATGATGCGCGCGACGCCGCCTGTGAAGCTGGCTGAAATCGCATTGGCCGCCGGATACGAGTCTGAGAGTTCCTTCGGAAAATCTTTCCGCCGCGTCATGGGAATCTCGCCAGGGAGATATCGCTCCAACAATGGAGATTCGCCCAAGGCAAAAACACGCCGATAACCGGACTTTTCCCGAGAGGGATGATCGGAGACACCGGAGACACCCTTTGCGCCCGGTGCCGCAATGGATTGTAAATGTGGGTGTTTGTTATCCGGCGCAGATCTCCTGGCCACAGGGATTCGTCGATTGAATTCTCAACGGTTCGATAGATAGTGGTCCGTCTTATGAAAACACACGCCTCCGTCGACAAGAGCAGTCTGGCTCCCGGCGAGGCGGTTGCGCGACGGTTGCGTGACGATCCTTCCCTGATCGTGCGAGCCCGCGCCACTGTCGTCCGGTGGTTGGGTTCCAGTTCTCCGCGCGTACGGCCTGCCTTGCTCGAATGGGAGGCAGTGCTGCAACGTTCCGTTGAGGAGGCGCCGGACGTGCTGACAAACACGGACGAGCGGGCAATCCGCTTGCGCCAGTCGAATCCTTTTGCCGGCGGGCTGGCCCTTTAACCGAGGATTTCGCGGATGGGTGCGAATACAGCGTATCGGGAGAGCGCCGTTTT
>CAZYHO010000740.1:0-2242 GCA_964647495.1 uncultured Akkermansia sp.
CACCAGAACATGACCAAGACGCTGCGCCCGCTCGCCGTCTGGCAGAACAACGAGTACCGCAAGAAGGACGATGAAAGCGCGGAAACCGCTCCGCTCATCGGCCAGCGCGACACCTACCACGCCCCGCTCAATCCGCTGATCAACTCGATTCCTATGCGCTTGATCAGAATTGTGAATCCCGAGGACCAGACGGACAACCTGGCCTACAACTCCGAAATGGAGCGGCTCTTTTATCTCGACTACGTCATCGCCGGCCTCTCCATGCTGCTGCTGCTGGCCTCCATCGGAATCTCTTACCTGCTCATCAGCCATGTTTTTGACCGGAAAATCGCCGGTGTCACCGCCCTGCTGATGCTGCTCTGTCCGATGCTCTGGAAATTCGCGCAGTCCGGGCTGCCCCAGCCGCTCATGCTCTTCCTGTTCTCGTTCGCGATGTACTTTTTCTATCGCGCGATCGAATGTATCCAGATCGGGCGCCCAGCGTACTTGTGGGCCGTGCTGACGGCGCTGTTCTTCGGCCTGCTCGCGCTGGCACACTGGATCGCGATCTGGGCATTCGTCGGCGCCTTGCTGTACTCCGCTTTTTTCCTGCGTCCGCGCGGCGTGGTGTCCCTGGTCATGCTCGGCGTCTTCCTGCTCATCGTGATCTGGTGGCCGCTGCTGGTGAACCTGCCGACGTCAGGCAACCCGATGGGATCGGGATTCTATCAGTTCTACGCCGGGCTGGCCGGCGGCTCCGAAGGCATGGTGATGCGCAATTTTAACCCGACGCAGCTCATGCTCAGCGACGACGGGTTCATCCGGAAGATCGCCTACGGCACCGTGGCCCAACTGGCGTCCATCTTCACGTTCATGGGCGGCATCGTGGCCGCGCCACTCTTCTTCATCAGCCTGCTCCATCCGTTCAAACGCCCGGAAATCGCCAGCTTCCGCTGGGCCATCCTCATCATGTGGGTGTGTTCCGCCATCGGCATGGCCATCTTCGGCCTCCCGGAAGGCAGCAGCGACGCCAACCAGATCCACATTCTCTTCATACCGCTCATGTCCGCCTACGGGCTCGCCCTGCTCGCTGTGCTCTGGAGCCGCCTGAGCCTGCCGGTCGAGATCGCCATGGTGCGCAATGGCCACTTCATCATTGCCACGCTCGTCAGCTCCGCCCCGCTCATCCTCACCCTGCCATGGGACATCACCTACGGGCTCCAGCGGGACTTCAAGGCAAACTGGCCGCCGTACCTTCCCCACCTCTACCCGCTCCTCACCAAGGCCGTCGCCGAAAACGAAATCATCGCGACCGATGCCCCTTGGGCTGTCGCCTGGTACGCCGATCGCACCGCACTCTGGCTGCCACGCACTCGCGCCCAGTTCTACCAGGCCCTGGAAGAAACCAAAGCCCAGGGATACCCCATTGCCGGCGTGCTCCTCACCCCGATATCCACTCACGAGAATTACGCCAGCCAGATCGCCGCCCGCACCGGCGAATACGGCGAATGGGGCGCGTTGATCGAGAACTTCAACGCCATGTTCCGATATCAGTCCAATACTCTCATCGGACTGGAGCAAAGCTTCCCGTTCAGATCCCCCAATCAGATGACGGGCGCCGACATGATCTTCTACTCCGAACGCCCCCGCTTCCACTGAGCCTCGCGCCTCACACTCGAGCCCCGCGCCTCACACTCGCGCGCCGGACCTGGCCCGGCGCAGCCTGCGCCCCCTTGCCCCTCCCGCGGCATCGCAGATATGAAGACGCCGGGGCGTGCCCGGCGTCCTCGGAAGGGCCCGGTCAAAACACGCAGCCTCAGTCGTTGGCCAACGCCACGATCCCGACCGCCAGCGCCGCCACTCCCACGATGCCGGCCAGCACGCAGAAACCATAGTCATCCGTCCACGTGCCCGCCTGCACCTGAAGCACTTGCTGCGATTGCTGCTGGGCCTCCGTGAGACGCGCCGCTTCCTGCTCGGTCACCGGGGTCCTGGCGACAGGGCCGGCGACAGCAACAGAAGACAGGGCGAGAACGGAGAGAAACGTGGTGAGTTTTTTCATGGTGCGCACCATGTATAAAAACACAGCCACAAGAACAAGCGATTTTTTATCCGATCTGCGCCACTCAGGACCTGCCCTGCGTCCGCGTCATGGCCTTCGCGCCATTGACCTGGGCGCCGACGCGGAGACGCAATCCGTTGAGGCGGATGAAACCCGTGGCGTCCCCCTGGTCGTATGCCTGCGTGGGATCGGCCTCCATCG
>CAZYHO010000741.1:0-2213 GCA_964647495.1 uncultured Akkermansia sp.
GAGGCGGCTTTTTTGTCGTTGGCCGGATCGGACGAGTCATAGGACGAGTTCGATTTCCTCCACCGCGCGACATTGCCGGCGACTTCGCCGATGCTGGATGATCCGTAGCCGGAGAGCGCGGATGAGCCGAAGGCCAGCGCACCCACTCCCGCCGCGCCTGCGAGGGCCAGCGGTGCGCCCGCGCCGGTGGCGGCCATCGAGGCTCCGGCACTGGCGGCGCTTTGCACGCCCGCTCTGGCTGCCCGCCAGCCACCGCTTAAGAAAGCGGCGCCCGCGTTGGCACCTTCGGAAATCATCTTCTGGATCACGAGCGGGGCGGAGATGGTGCTGAAGACGATCCAAAGACCTGCGGCGGCAACGGCGAGAAGGTTCTTGAGTTCCTCCATTCCCGTCGCGGCCACGAAGCTCTCCTGCGACATGATCTCCAGAAGAGTATCCGTGACCAGTGAGGCGAAGCCCCAGCCGAGCGGCCAAACCAAGATGCCCACCGTGCCGAGCAGGAAACGCACACCCACGGAGGACAGCGTTCTGACACTGAGGAAGCCGATGAAGATGGGCGCGGCGGCTATCGCAAACGCCAGCACGAGCTTGTAGATGATGTAAGCGATGAAGACGACGGTCTTGGCGAAGAACTGAAGTATCCACAGCATCGCTGCGATGAGCGCCTTGAATAGCTGCTTCTCGGAGTTGAAGATGGTATACCAGAAGCCGCCTTCGGCATCGTCCTCGGAGGAGGCCGTCATGGCCTTGTATTTCTCGTAAACCGCGCCGGGGTCGGCATTCAGAGTATCGTGGACCAGCGAATGCACCACGGTTTCGCCGGTCTTCAGCCAGGTGTTGAACTGCGACAACACCAGCACGATGACGATGGCGTGGACGACGGCCCGCAGATACATCGTGCCGGAGCGGTTGCCATTGCTGACGCTGCTCCACAGCGAGAAGACCACGAGCACAAAGGCGATGGGGGCCAGTGTGTCGAACAGCATCTCCGCCTTCTCGTAAAGTCTGGTGTAAAACTCGTTCATGGCTAGGTTCAGCGTTTGGTCTCGGGCAGAGTCATCAGCTTATCGAACTGCTTGTTGATGATGCCCCACTCCGCGGCGTCCTTTTCCCGCTGGGCTTGCTCCTGCTTCTCCTCGTCATTGCGGTTCAGCGTGTCCTGCACCGTGACCTGGGAAGCCGCCTGCTGCACTTCAGCCTGAAGAGCGGCGAGTTCCGCCCGTTGACTGGCCAGCACGCCTTGGAGTTTCTGCACCTGCGCGTCGGTCGTCGCTGCCTGCAACGATGTGGTGGTGGTGCTGATCTCGCTTTTGAGCGCCTGAATGCGCCCCTGCGCCTGCTCGTGAACGGTCTGAAAGTTGTCCACGGTGTTTTCCAGTGCGCCGAACTTCCGATAAAGGGATTCGGCACGCGGGACTTCGACGCCGGAAATCGAGATGTTTTCGATGCTGCGGTAAAGTCCGTTGGCGTTGTTTTGCAGGGACTGCACGCCGGAGGCGGTTTCCTGAAGCTGCCCCAAAAGCTGGCCGATGGGCTGCTGCTGAAGCTGGCTGATGATGTTGTCCGCCCCGGTGATTTGAAGCAGAGAGGCGGGATCGCCGAAGGCGTTCACGTAAGCCGTGATCTGCTGCAACTGTGAGGTCAGCAGATTGATCTGCTCGACCTGCTTCGAGATCATCTCGACATACTTGGCGAGGTCGATGGCGTGCTGCACCGCGTTCTGGGCGATGGCTGCCGGATCTTCAACGATGACCTGGGCATTCGTTTTGTGGGGGGCAAGACCGATGACGGCCAGCCCGGCAATGAGGATGATTCGTTTCATGGTTTTGAGGTGGGTTTGATGTTTGCTGATTTGGGTCGTCAGGGGTGGATGGATTGGCCCCGTTGCTGTTCTTGCAGCAGGCGCAGGCGTTCCTGCTCCTGCTGGCGGATGCGCTCCTGTTCGACGCGAAGCTGTTCTTCGCGCTCGCGGCGCATTTGCTCGGCATCGTTGATGCGGTCGAGGTTCGGTTCGTAGGGTTTGTAGGGTTCGGTCATGGCTTTGGTGGTTAGTGGTCGATGCGCAGGGTTCGGGTGGAGCCGGGGTGAAACAGCGAGCCATCCGGCCCGCTTTCCGGCAGCGGAAAGTCGAAAAGGCTCACGTCGTCCTCGAAGCCTTCAGCCTTCTTTTGCTGGTCAACGAGGAGCCAGTATTGCTGCTTCACCGCGTCGCT
>CAZYHO010000742.1:0-2206 GCA_964647495.1 uncultured Akkermansia sp.
GAGAAGGTGGTGCCCATGATGCCTTCCTTGAGGTGGACGGAGAGGACATTGCGCCACTGGCAGTCTTCGATGGAGGTGCCGGTGAGAGTATGGCGGAGGATGACGAGGCGACGATTGGTGAGGATGGCGGCATCCGGCCGCTGGCGCATGAGTTTTTTGCGCTGGTGGCCGATGTAGTAGATTTGTTCGTCGTGGCCGAGCATCGGTTCGATGTGGCGGAAGAGTTCGGCGACCACGGTGGCGTCCTGGCCTTCGTTCATGAAGTGGGAGAGCTGTTCCTCTATTTCGAAGACATCTTCGAGCGGTTTCCATCCCATGAGGCCGTCGTAAAACACGAGATCTTTGCGGCCGATCTGGCCACGCTGGAGCAGTTCGAGCAATTGCGATTGTGTATATGGCCCGCATTCCTTCTCACCGTGATAGACAAGAAAACTGACCTGGGTGACATCGACATCGTCGGCGGTGGTGCTCATGGCGGTGGGGAATTTTGACTGCTGATCGTGACTGAATTGTAAACAAACGACCCGCCGTCGCCAGAAGAAATTCCGCGATGATCGGGAATCGGAGACCATCCGAGGGAGCGGGCGCAGGCATTGATGAGGCGGAGGAACCGGGTGGCGGAGGCGCCGTGAATGAATTCGAGGCCGAGCCAAAGAAGGAAAGAAGCGGCGAGCGCGTACAATCCGAGAGGCGGACGGAACGACGCGAGGAAGATGACGGCCGCGGCGCACACCACCACGGCGGCGAGGGCCGGCGGGCGGGCGCGCGTGGCGAGCCGCACGCGGGTGAGTCGCCCGCCGGGCGGGTGATATTCCGTGGCGGTCACGGCGCGCGCCGACCACCACGGGTTGAGGACGGCCTCGATGTCCCAGTCGGCCCATTCGTCACCGGCGACGACGTTTCCGCCGCGTGATGCGCGGGATTTCTCGAGCACGGCGTGGAGAAGGTCGGTGCGGTTGAGGCCGTCATCGTGCCAGAAGGCGAGTTCGGCGACCACTTTGCGCCGGCGGAGGCGCGGGAGGCGGAGCCGCGGTCTGAAGCCGGCGCGTCCTGTGGGAAAAGCGCGGAGTTTCAGGCAGGCGAGCGTGCGGGCGCCGCCGCGGACGAGCGGCTGGGCGAAGACGAGGCCGGCGAGAAGCATGCGCGCGGCGAGGCGTGAAGCCGGGCGCCGGGCGGGCCACGATGCGAGCGGCAGCGCGGCGGCGAGCCGGGCCGCGAGCGCGATGGCCGGCAGCAACAACAGGCCGCCGAGCCAGGCGCATGCCGGGTGCCAGGCGCCGGCTGCCACAAGCGCGAGCGCCGCGGCAAGGCACAGCGGTGACGAGGCGAAACCAGCCGCGCCCGGCGAGCGCCGGCCATAGAGGAACTGATAGGGAGCCGTCCCGAAGACGCCGGCATAAATGATCGAGCCCGCGGCGGCCTGCGCGGCGGGTTCATAGACTCTTCCGCGCCATCGGGCGCCGCCCAGCCGGTCGAATCGATGCGGGTGCTGGGCGATGAGCGCCGCCTCGGCGCGCCCGTAACCGATCTGCTGGCGGAAATAGGCGCGCACGGTGGAACGGCGTTCGTGCCAGACCATGGCGCCGGGCTGGTACGCGATCCGGTAGCCGTGCTCGAGCAGCCGCCAGCAGAAGTCCACGTCGTCGCCCGCGGTGTGGTGGCGTTCGTCGAATCCGCCGATTTCCTGCCAGGCGACGCGGGTCACGGCGAGGTTGCATCCGGGGACGTGTTCGGCGTCCGCGTCGTTGAACATGACGACGGCCGGGCCGCCCGGAGCCGCGGCGAGAGCGGCCTGTTTCCAGCCCGGCGGTGGCGGCGGGATATTCGGCCCGCCCGCGGCGCCGACGCGCTCGTCTTCGAACGCGAGAGCGAGATACGTGAGCCAGTCGCCATCGGCAGCCGCATCGTCATCGAGATAAACGAGCACCGAGCCGCTGGCCTGTGAGGCGCCGAAATTGCGGGCGCGGCTCAAGCCGCCGTGAGCGATGCGGAAATAACGGACCTCGCGAAATTCGGAGGCAATGGTGGCAACGGCGGGGTCGGTCGAGCCGTCGTCGACGAGCAGGACCTCGTAATCCGGCCAGGGCAGCGCCTGGACCGACTCCAGCGCGCGGCGGAGCGTGCGGCCGCCGTTGAACGAACAAATGATGATGGAGAAGCGCGGCAGGTGGCGCAGGAGGACGCTTTGGCCGGGCCGCCGCATCGG
>CAZYHO010000743.1:0-2205 GCA_964647495.1 uncultured Akkermansia sp.
GCCGCTCGTCGGGCCGCACGACCGGCTGGCGGCCTATGCGCGGCCGAGTTTCGCGACGGGGCGCCCGGTGCTGGAGGCGGCGGCGGAATTGAGTTCGCGGATCTACGGCGATTTCGCATTCGATCCGGTGGCGACCGATGTGGCGACGCCGGTGCTCGAGGCGTTCGAGAAACGGCGTGGCGTGTGCCAGGACTTTGCGCACATCATGATCGGGTGCCTGCGCTCGCTCGGTCTGCCGGCGCGTTACGTCAGCGGCTACATCGAAACGATTCCGCCGCCCGGGCAGGAGAAACTGGTCGGCGCGGATGCATCGCACGCGTGGATCTCGCTGTACTGCGGCGAGGCGCTGGGATGGATCGACCTCGATCCGACCAACAACCTGCTGCCGGGCGACCGCCATGTCACGATCGCGTGGGGGCGCGACTTTCTGGACGTGAGCCCGCTGCGCGGTGTGACCTGGGCCGCCGGGGAACAGTGGCTGCTCGTCGGCGTGGACGTCACGCGGCTCGACTGATCAAACCGGCGAACCCGCCAGCTCGGCCGCCGCCTTCTCCAGCGAGGCGGCGTCCTCGACGGGCAAAACGCGCGCCGATTTGTCAATGCGCCCCATCAGGCCGGCGAGCACCCCGCCGGGACCGAGTTCGAGAAAGAGGTCATGCCCTTGGGCGCGGAGGAGCTGCATCGACTCGCTCCACCTCACGGAACCGGTGACCTGCGCTTCCAGCGTGCGCCGGATGTCCGCGGGATCCGACACGGCCGCGGCCGTCACGTTGGAAATCACCGGCACGGATGGCGCGCGCATCGGGACGGCGGCGAGTTCGGTGGCAAGTTTCTCCTGCGCCGAAACCATCAGGCGGCTGTGATAGGCCCCGGCGACCTGCAGCGGCTTGGCCATGCGGATGCCGTGCGATTTGGCTTCCGCCACGGCGCGCGCGACTCCCTCTTCGGCGCCGGAGAGGACGATCTGGCCCGGGGCGTTGAGATTGGCGACGTCTACGTCGCAGGCGGTGGCGAGGGCGCGCACCGCATCCTCCGTGCCGCCGATCATGGCGGCCATCGACCCGCGCGTCGCCGCGCAGGCATCGTCCATGAATCGTCCGCGCGCGGCGACCAGCCGCAGCCCGTCGGCAAACGAGAATGTTCCCGCGGCGGCGTGCGCGGTGAATTCGCCCAGCGACAGCCCCGCGCAGGCGGCCACGGTGAGACCGGGCGCCAGCTCGCGGAGCACGGCGAGCAGCGCCAGGCCGTGCAGGTAAAGCGCCGGCTGGCAATAGCTCGTGCGCGTCAGCGTCTCGGCCGGTCCATCGGCCATCACGGCGGTCAGGTCATCGCCCATCACCGCCCGGGCCTCGGCAAACATCGCCGCCGCGGCCGGAAATGCCGCCGCGACGTCACTGCCCATCCCCACTTTCTGCGCCCCCTGGCCCGAAAACAAAAGCACGACCGATCGACTCATCCGTCAAGCGCTAGCAGAACCGCCCGGATCACGCAACCACCGCGGCGGGGACAGCGCGTACGCCGATCATGAGCAATCTTTGAAGCATGGAAGCGCGCATCCGGGTGGGGCGTGACCTCCGGGCACGCAAGCGGTGCCCGAGTCTGAGGCCAGGGGGGGACCGCCGATTCTCGGAAGACGCCCGCGACGGGAAGCGCGAATGCCTTGTGCGCATGAATCGTTCGCCTCCTGCTCGGACGCCTCGGGAGAATCGGGAACCGGGCCATCCCCGGCACGCGGCAACCGCTGACGCGCCCGGAGGATCGCGTCCCACCCCGGAGGCAGGATTGGGGACAGACACTTTATGCGATCCCCAACGGAAAACCTGTGCGGAATCCGTTGGAGTCCCGCCGTGAGGCGGAGGCGTGAAGCTTGGTGCGGAGTGGTTTTGCACACTGGGCTTCGCGGCTTGGTCTGCGGTTTCGGTTTGCCGCCGGGACTCCAGCTGAAAGCTGTGCGGAAAACCGTCGGGTTGGAGTCCCGCCTTCAGGCGGAACGCGAAGCCGGGTGCGGAGTGGTGTGTGCGCACCGCCAGGGCCAACGGCCCGGCCCTATACCAGCCTGGGGCATCGCCCCATAGGCGTTAACTTGAATATTTGCCTGAACGCCGAAGGCTCCTGGACTGCGGCGAGCATCGCCGCTCTGCTCGAATGGTTCACTCCCCGCAGAGCCCCCCGCTCAGTGGGAAGAGAGCCCGATTCCGAGGCGAA
>CAZYHO010000744.1:0-2203 GCA_964647495.1 uncultured Akkermansia sp.
GGCTGTGGCGGCAGGGTGGCGCCGGCGACGAGGAAAGTGAGGCGCATCAGGCCGGAGACGGTGTTCTGCTCGCGCTTTACGGGCGCCTGCAAGAGCCTGGCGATCATGCTTTCCTCCATGCGTGTGACCGAAGGATACGCTTTCATCACGTCGGCAAGCGGATTGTGGAATTCGGTGAGCCGCAGGCCGTGCTCGGGGTCGTGGTCAACCTGCGCGCAATACCCTTCGGCCTCGCGCATCCTGGCGAGCGCGGTCGCGCGCGCGAGCGGCGAATCCCCTTTGAGTTTTTTCGCGTAAGCCTCGGTCTTCTTGAGGAAATACTGGTAGAGGATTTTCTCGACGGCCGTCTGCCCGTGCAACTGCCGCACGGCCTCGAGCACTTCCATCGTCAACTCCGTGCTCTGCTGCGGAAACAGCCCGCGCGCTTTCGCCGTCAGCCGGTACGTCAGCTCCGGCCGCCCGGTCTCCTTCGCCCGGCGCCACGTGTCCACATACCCGCGCTTTTCGAGTTCGATGCAGTACTGTTTCACCCCCATGTAGCTCATGCCCAAAACCGCGGCGATGTCGCCCACCGCCATCCCGTCCGAACGCTTCAGCACATCGACAATCGCCACGACCTGCGGGCGCGCCAAATCACGCAATAATCTGAAAAACATAGTCAACCTCCTGGAAATCACGGGTTTTCCGTTCGTGGGCCGGATATACGGGAAAGATTCGGAGTGGTCAATATTTTATGTTCCTTTATTAGCCTTTCCCTTAGTCCGGCCCTGTGTCATGGTGGGCGGATGAGGTGCGCGGAGTTCGGCTCGCTGATCGAGGCGCGACGCCGGCCCGTTGCGGCGCCGGCGGGTCGCCGATTTCACGCCGGGCATAGAAGGCGCGGCTGGTTCGCGGCGCCAGGGATCGGTGTGGTGCTGGCGGCGCTGCTGCCGGCTCCGGCGATCTCGGGATCGGAGGGGCAGAGCGACGCGCCGGTGGATCATACGCGGGCGAGGCACGTCCTGAAGGTGAATTGCCAGACGTGCCACAACCCGGAGAAGCGGAAGGGCGGGTTGGATTTGACGACGCGGGACGCGGTCATGCGCGGCGGGGATGGCGGGGCGGTGGTGGTGGCGGGCGAGCCGGAGGAAAGCCCGCTGATTGCGTTGCTCGCGGCCGGCGCCGACCCGCACATGCCGCCGAAGAAGCAGCTTGCGGAGGCGCAGATCGGATGGCTGTCCGAGTGGATTCGCGCGGGTATGCCGTGGGATGGCGCGGGCGGCGTCGCCGGCGCGGCGGAAATCCGACCAGTGGCCCTCGCTCCTTTGCCTGCCGGGTATCGTCCGGTGATGGCGATGGCGGTGTCGCCCGACGGGCGCCGGCTGGCCGCCGGGTGCGGGGCCGATGTGGCGGTTTTCGAAATCGAGGCCGACACGCTGCGGCTGCGGGCACGGGCGGCGGCGCATTTCGACCCGGTGCAATCGATCGCGTGGACACCGGACGGGAAGCGGCTGGTGACCGGCGCGTTCAGGCGCGTGATGATCTGGAATGCGGACACGCTGACCGCCGAACGCGAAGTCATGAGCGGCTTCACCGATCGCATCACGGCGGTGCGGGTGCTGCCCGGCGGCGGGCAGGCGCTGCTGGCCGACGGACTGACCGGCGAACAAGGCGTCGTCCGCATGCTGGACCTGGAGTCGGGCGCCGTGGCGCGATCCTGGGTGGCGCATGGTGACACGATTTTCGATCTCGCGCTCAGCGCGGACGGAGCGGTCGTGGCCACGGCCGGCGGCGACGGACTGGTGCGGCTGTGGGAGGTCGCCGGCGGCGTCGAAATCGCGCGGCTGGAAGCGCACGCCACGCAGGTGCTGGGCGTGGCGTTCGACGGGGACGGGACGCGATTGGCGACGGCGGGGGCCGACCGCCAGCTCCGCGTGTGGGACGTGAAGACCCGCGAGAACATCGTGGCGCTGGCTGGCAAGCCGAGCGCGTTCAACGCGGTGGCGTGGGCCGCCGACGGCGCGGTGGTGGCGGCGACCGATGAGGGCGCGCTCTTTCGATACACCGATCTCAAGGCGCATACCGGCGCGCAGAGTTCGGAAACCGGCAACGAGCGCCGCATCGGCCGGACCGAGGCGCCGGTGCTCTGCCTGGCGGTCGATGGCACGGGCGGCCGGCTTTTCGCGGGCGCGAGCGACGGCCGGGTGCTGAGTTGGACAAGCGA
>CAZYHO010000745.1:0-2202 GCA_964647495.1 uncultured Akkermansia sp.
ATTCAATGTCTTACATGCATTGGAATCGACTTTGCCCTGGCAGGATCCCGGTGGGAGAGACATCGCGAAATTCCATCGGCAGAGGCGGGAGAGGGCCGGACGTTGCTCAGCGGGCGTCGCCGAGCATGGCTTCCGCTTCTTTCAGCAAGACCCGCGCGCCCAGCCACTCCCAAGGTTCACGGTGCAGGGCGATGCGGGGCCCGGTCACGAGGGCATCGTTGAGAAGCCAGGAAGCTTCCGCGAGCGCGGTCCTCGCCGTCTCCCGCTCGCCGCGGCGCGCATAGGCCATGGCTCGCACGGCCTCGGCGGCAGCTCTTCGCACAGCATTCAGGCGCGGGATTGCGGCCTCCAGCAGCGGGATCGCCGCCGCGTCGTCGCCGTTCCGGAAAGCGGCTACCCCGCGAGTCAGCCGGTGCTGCGACACGTCATCGGGCAGCGTGGCCACCGCGTCCGCCAGTTGCGCCGCCCAGCGGAGCCGGTCTCCGGAATGCTGGTGCAGACAAAAGAGGAGCGCGAGCGCCTCCGCGCTCACACCGGCGTCCTTGGCGAGGAGGGAGGACATCAGGGACTCCACGTTATCCGGCGGAGAGGAGACGAACGGATGCAGAAGTTTGTCGCAGAGGGTGTGGTAGGCGGTTTCCTGGGCGGTTTCGATCAGGAGAGGAGCGAGCCGTACGAGCACGCGGGAATGGCCGGGGTACACCTCGTGCAACGCTCCGCAGAGCCGGGCCGCTGGCAGCCACTGACAATGCCGCAGGAACAAATCCACGCGAGCCAGCCCTTCCTCCAGATCCACCCGCGTCGCGGCGAGTCCATGGACCAGTTGATCCGCTTCGCTCTGCCAGGCGGCAGCACTCCCGGCGTCGGTGCTGCCCGGCTCCGCGGTGGCGCGGAGCAGCAGGGCGCTGGCGAGCCGGGCTTCGGGGGCGGGGCGCTCGCTCAGGGGTCGTTGGCCGTGCAATCCGGCCAGATCACGGCCGAGCCGCACCGCCTCGGCAATACGGCCTCCGGCGAGAGCGGCTTCCATTTCCAGCCGGGTGCGCACGTACGGCGAGGCCCGGTCCGCTGGCTGGAGACCGCGCAATTCGGCGCGCCGCAGAGATTCGGCTTCCTCGCGCAAGGCGAGCGCTTGGGGAGCCTGCCCCAGGCGCGCCCGGCTTTGAGCCGAGGCCAGCAGCGCCGAACACATCAGCCCGGGGTTCTCCGGCCGGAATTCCGTGCGCCAGATCGACAGCGCTTCCTCCCGAAGCTCCAGAGCTTTGGCATGCTCTCCCTCTTCATGCCACGAAGACGCCAAGGCCGCGAGCATCCTTGCCACCAGGTGATCGGATTGTCCGGGAGCTGACAGGGCGCGGAAACCGTTCATCGCTTGCTGCTGCAAAGCGCGCGCTTCCTCATGCCGGCCCAATTCACTGTAACAATGGGCGACTCCGGCCATCGCCTGCAGACGTTCCCGCACTCGTTCCGGCGATCGATTCAATTCTGCGCCGGACAGCTCTTCGAAGATCGGCAGCGCGTCTTCCAGCCGGTCCACGCTGATGTAGTAATTCGCAAGGCTCAATGAGAGATTGAGCCACTTCGGATCATCCCGTCCGAAGGCGGCGATACGGGAGTTCCGTGCCTGCTCGACGATCGGGATGATCTGGCGGGTGAAGCCGAGCGTGTGCAGGCTCCAGGAAACATTGCGCACCAGTTCGAACCGCTGGTCCGGATGATCGGACAGCACGTCATTGAGACCGGCAAGCGAACGCTGGATGGATTCGACCACCGTAATGGACGGATCGCCGTCTTCCGGTCTCGCTTTAGTAATAATATCGGACAAGAACCGCGACACGTCATCCGTGGCCCGCCGGGCTTCCTCCGCAGCCAGGCGCGCGGTGGCTTCATCCGCCGCCTTTTGCAGGGTCACTTGCTCCGCGCGGATGGCCCGCACCGCCATCAGCGCGCTGACGACGGTGGCGGCGACCAGCACTGCCGCGATAGCGGCGGCGGTCCGGAGCATGGCACGATGGCGCCGCGCGAATTTGCGGAAGCGGTAAGCGGGGCTGGGCGGCATCGCACTCACGGGCTCACCGGAGAGGAAGCGCTGCACATCGAGCGCGAGCGAGTTGACGGTTTCGTAGCGGCGCGCGCGGTCTTTTTCGAGGGCCTTCATGACGATCCAGTCGAGGTCCTGTTCGACGAGGCGGTCGAGTTTCTCAG
>CAZYHO010000746.1:0-2198 GCA_964647495.1 uncultured Akkermansia sp.
GCGTGCCCGGAGGTCACGCCCCACCCCGAAGCTTCGCGTCCAGCCACAGTGTCCGAAAACAAATGGCTGGCCTCTGACCTCTGGCTTGAGCGTCAATGCCCGCTCCTGTCCCCTTCCCTCTTACCGCTTTTCTTCTTCACCCTCTGCCGTTCCCCCCTCCGGCAACGCGAATGCCACGAGCGCGCCGCCGGCGGGGCGGCCGGATTTACCGCCGCCGGCGGAAATGACGACGTACTGCCGGCCATCGACCATGTAGGTGCTGGGAGTCGCGCTGCCGCTGAACGGGAGCGACGCTTTCCAGAGGACTTCGCCGGTGTCCTTGTCGAAAGCGCGGATCGTTTCGTCGGCGGTGGCGGCGATGAAGAGCAGGCCGCCGGCGGTCGCCACCGGGCCGCCGTAGTTTTCGGTGCCTGTCGGGGGCAGGCCGCGGCGGGTCAGTTCCGGGTATTCGCCGAGCGGCACTTTCCATTTGAGTTCGCCGGTATTGAGATCGACCGCGTTGAGTGTTCCCCAGGGCGGCTTGATCGCGGGATATCCTTCCGCGTCGAGATAGCGGCGGAATCCGGCAAACGCGTAATTCGGAAGAGTGCCGGCAGCCGCGGGAGCCGGGCTTGCGGTTTCCCGTCGGGAGGCCGACGGCGGTTCGGCGTCCGCGCCCAGCACATAGTCCAGAATCGCCTGGCGCTGCGCCGCCGGGATGGCATCGAACGGCGGCATCCGGCCAGCGCCCTGTCGCGTGATCTGCATGATCTCGTCGCGCGTGCGGCGTTTCTCCAGATCGATGAGCCCCGGGAAACCGCCCGCCACATTGCCTTGGCGATCGAGCCCGTGGCAGGCCGCGCAATAGATCATGTATTCCTTTTCTCCGCGCGCCAGAGGCGTGCCGTCCGCGCGCTGCGTCTCCACCATTTGCATGAGCCAGGGGATTTCATTGATGTTCACATAATAAATACCGTCCGGATCCGCCGCGGCGCCGCCCCACTCCATGCCGCCGTCGAATCCCGGAAACATGATCGTTTCGCGCAAACTCGGCGCGGGAAAAGGCCCGAAGTTCGGCGACGCGCGGATCCGGTCCAGCGTGGCAGCCGCCGCTTCCGGAGACACATCTGAGATGTCGGCCTCGGTGTAATACTGGCGCATCAACGGCGCCGGCCTGGTCGGAAACGGCTGCGTGGGCCACGCCTGCTCACCGCGCAAGTCCGAGGCCGGGACTTCCTTTTCCTCGATCGGCCACAGCGGCTCGCCGGTCACGCGGTCGAAAACGAAGAGCAGCCCGTGCTTGGTGCCCTGCGCCACGGCGTCGATCCGGCGCCCGCCGTGGGTGACCGTCAGCAAGACCGGCGGGCATGGCAGATCCTTGTCCAGCAGGTCGTGATGCACGATCTGAAAATGCCACAGCCGCCGGCCGGTCGCCGCGTCGAGCGCCACGATCGAATTGGCGAAGAGGTTCATCCCGTGCCTGTCGCCGCCGTAAAAATCCGGCTCCGCGGTTTTTGTCGCCACGTAGATGATGCCGCGCTCCTCATCCAGCGACTGCCCCGGCCAGGGCATCACACCGGTCGCCGATTTCCACGCGTCCGGCGGCCAGGTGTCGTACCCCACTTCGCCCGGCCGCGGGATCAAATGGAAAATCCAGCGCCGCTGGCCGGTGCGCGCGTCGAGCGCCCGCACCGCGCCCGGTCCGCCGATCCCGCCGATGATGAGCAGATCCTTGTATATCACGCCCGGCGTGTTCAGCCCTACGTTCGGCGGCGACTCCTGGTCCAGGCCGCTGCCGAGGTGAAACGCCCCGTCCTCGCCGAAGCTGCGGATCACGCGGCCCGTCGCGGCATCCACCGCAAAAAGATAATTCCCCACCGCTGTGAACAACCGCGCCGAGCCATCCACCTCATCGCGCCAGTGCACCAGCCCCCGCAGCCGCGGCCTGCCCGCGCCCGCCTTGGTGGATGCCGGATCCCATTCCCAGAGCTTCTCGCCGGTCGCCGCGTTCAACGCGAAAATCTTCCGCATCGGCGAGGCCGTGTAGAGCACGCCCCCCACGATCAGGTTGTTCGCCTGAAACTCGCCCTTGTCGCCCGTATCGAACGTCCACGCCTTCTCAAGACGCGCCACATTGCCGCGATGAATCTGCTTCAACTCCGAATACAGGCTCCTCCCCTTGTCTCCGAGATACACCGGCCAGTCCGCGTGCCGCACCG
>CAZYHO010000747.1:0-2192 GCA_964647495.1 uncultured Akkermansia sp.
CCGTGCACCGTGTACCGCTGCACCGTGCCCCCCGCCGCCGCCCCGCCACCATTTCACCGCTTGGCAGCCAGCATCCGAGCGGCTTTGATGGCCCGATGAAATGGATCCTGTGCCTGGCGCCGTTGACGGCGGCCGCGCTGGCGGCCGCCGCTGCCGGCGAGCCCGTGTTCACCGATGTTTTTCGCTCCGGCGAGGACGGCTACCCCTCGATCCGCATTCCCTCGGTGATCGTCAGCCCGCGCGGCACGGTGCTCGCGTTCGCGGAAGGGCGGCAGCGCCCGCGCGATCAGGCCGAGAACGACATCGTGCTCCGCCGCAGCACGGACGGCGGCGCCACATGGAGCCCGCTGCAAGTGGTCGCCGCCGATGGCGCGCACTCGCTCAACAACCCGACCGCCGTCGTCGAAGCGGAAAGCGGCCGCGTTTTCCTCATGTACCAGCGCATCCCGTCCCACCTCGGCGAGCACAGCAAGGAAACCGCCACCGGCCACGAAGGGCCGGACATTTACCGCAACCTGCTCGTCTGGTCCGATGACGATGGCGCCACGTGGTCGCCGCCGCTCGACGTCACGTCCACGACCAAGCGCCCGACCGGCGCCACCACAGTGGCCAGCGGCCCCGGCATCGGGATCCAGCTCACGCGCGGCCCGCATGCCGGACGCCTCATCGTTCCGTTCAACGAAGGCCCGTACTGGAAATGGAACAACTTCGCCGTCTTCAGCGACGACCGCGGCAAGTCGTGGCGCTGCGGCGACAACGTGCCGGGCGCGTTCGTGCCGGACCCCGAGCGTGGCGAGCGCAGCCAGATCAACGAAGTCCAGATGGTCGAGCTGAGCGACGGCTCGGTTCGATTGAACAGCCGTCCCTTCGCCGCGGCCAAGGTCCGCAAGACATCGCTCAGCCGCGATGGCGGCCGGACGTGGACGCCGGTCGAGGATGTCCCGGAACTCGCCTGCCCGAGCTGCATGGGCGGGCTCCTGCGTTATTCGTTCGACGACGGCGCGGGAGGCCGTGGCCGGATTCTTTTCAGCGGACCGGACGGCGCCAGGCGGGCGGCCGGCACGATCAGCCTGAGCACCGATGACGGCGCCACCTGGCCGGTTCGGAAAGTGCTGTGGCCCGGATCATTCGCGTACAGCGTGCTCACGCGGCTCCCCGACGGCACGGTCGGCTGCCTTTTCGAAGCCGACGACTACGCTCGCATTGTCTTTGCGCGTTTCGCGATCGAGTGGCTCTGATCGCTCATGATCGCTCATGTTTGCCGCGCTGCTGGCCACTGTGTGTTTCGCGTTTTCCGCCGTCTGTGGTCAGCGGCTGAGCCGGCTGCTCGGCAGCTTGCGGGGAAACTTCTGGCGGCTCGTGGTGGCGGCGGCGGTCTTGTGGGCCGTCACGCTCGCGGCCTTCGCCGGATCGGTGCGCTCCGAAACGGCGGGCTGGTATGCGTTGAGCGGAATCATCGGTTTCGGCATCGGTGACGTCGCCCTCTTCCTCGCTTATCCGCATCTCGGATCCAGGCTCACCATTCTCGTTCTCATGAGCTTCGGCGTGTTCTTCGGCGCCGTGGGCGACTGGTGGCTGCTGCGTTCGCCGCTCGGATGGGGCCTGGGCCTGAGCGTGACCGTGGTTCTAGGCGGCCTCGTGCTCGCGCTGCATCGTCCGGGCGAGTCGGTGCGCTCCGGGCGCGGGTTGATATACGCGGTGATCGCCGGCTGGGGCCAGGGGTTTGGCGCCGTGCTCAGCCGGATCGCGCAATCGATCGCCGAACAAGGCGGGTTCGAGGTGCACGCGATTTCACAGACCGCCCAGCGCGCCGCCGGTGGACTCGCGGTGGCGGCACTCGCGTTCGCCATCGGACGCCTCGTCACACGCCGCGGCGCCACACGTAGCGTCCCCGGCGTCGTGGAGGCCGCAGCCAACACCGATGGCCCGGTCGCCGAACGCCGTGTACCCGCCACGTATCGCAAGAACCTCCCGTTCTGGCTGGCCGGCAGCGCGCTCTTCGGGCCGGTCCTGGGAGTCAGCGCCATGCAGTGGGCGCTCCAGGTCCTCGAAAGCAGCGCCCTCGTCGTCGCCATCACCGCCACCGCGCCACTCGTCATCATGCCGCTCGCCCGATGGATCGAGCGCGAGAAAACCTCCCCGCGCGCCCTGCTCGGCACCACCATCACCGTCGCCGGTGTCGTGATGGCGGC
>CAZYHO010000748.1:0-2192 GCA_964647495.1 uncultured Akkermansia sp.
GTGCACGGGATGGCCCGGTTCCCGATTCTCCCGAGACCCCCGAGCAGGAGGCGAAGGGCTATTCCAGACACCCTTGGAAGGCCGTACCCAACAGCAAAAGTGCTCAATTCCGATATTCGAGTGGGTGTCCCGGATTCGCCACCAGAGGCATTTTCGGGAGCATCCCGAGACCGCCACGTCATGGGAGGCTCTGAAGCAGCGCATCGCCAGCCTGCGCCATGGCTGAGATCATCGTCCACGCCGTTCTCGATCTACGCCAGTCCCCGGAGTCCATCATTCGACGTCTCGATCAACTCTGAACCGGGGGACAATCTTCTGCCCTTCCTTGAAGGCTCGGGGCGTCACGGCTTGTCGCCGACGAATTTCCAGGACGAACGAAAATCCTTCGCCAGCTTGGTGCCGCCAAGACTAGCGCGCACCATTTCGATGGGCATTTGACCTCCTTTGAGGATGTGGTCGTGGAATGCCTTCTCGGTCATCCGGCCGGAGTCCGTGAACTCGGCGTGCAGCGCCCGCAGTTGTATGGCGCCCATCATGTAGCCGACCTGGTAGAGCGGCGAGTAGTCGCCGTTGAATGAGCGCCGGACCTCACCCGTGGCGGTCTGTCGATCATGGCCGACACGATCGACG
Organism: uncultured Akkermansia sp.; assembly: GCA_964647495.1. Lineage (GTDB taxonomy): Bacteria > Verrucomicrobiota > Verrucomicrobiia > Verrucomicrobiales > V1-33 > CAJBME01. The sequence continues at coordinate 631 of CAZYHO010000748.1, forward strand.
AGGAAGTCGATGCATTGCTCGGGCGTCCATTTCCCCAGATGGAAGTTCAAGGAGAAGATGATCCGGGCGCAGCGGTGGGTGCGCCAGAAGAGTGCGCCGGCCTTGTCGAGAGGGGTCTGTTGATAGCCGAGATCCCAGAGGTGGAATTCCCACCAGAGCGCCCAGCCCTCGGTCCAGAACGGGGTCGAGAACAGGCGGCGGTGCTGGTTGAAGCGGAGGTTGTACCATTGCTGGAGATGGTGTCCCGGGATCAACTCATGGAAGACCGTGGCGTGGCAGAAATGGCGGTTGTTCGCGCGCAGGCTCGCCAGCTTGTCCGCGTGATCCATCGCGTCGGTCGGGAACGAAACCATGATCCGGTCGCCGCCGAGAAAGAAGGGGGAAGTCTTCTGCCGTTCGGGCGGCATCATCGTCATGGTCCAGCCGTCGATGGACAGCGGCGGAACGGTGAGGAGGTCGCGCTGGCGGAGGAAAGCGATGGCCTCGTAGGCCAGGCTCGCGATGAGCGCCGGCTGTTCGCCGGGCGCGGCGTGGTCCTGCTTTGCCATTTCGAGCGCGGCCTTCCAATCGTCTCCAAGGCCGAGCTGTTGCGAGACTTTGCGCCACTCCGTTTCGCACCAGGTGAATTCCTTTTCGGCGATCGAGACCAGCTCCTCGGGCGAGTAAGGGATCATCTCGTGGGCCAGGTCGAGCTGGAGTCCTTCTGCGCCGATCGGGTCGCCCACGATGGGGTCGTCTTCGTCCGCTTTCACGCCGACGATTTCCTCGCGGAGATATTTCGCATGGTCGTCCATCGCGGTGGCCAGCCTTGTGTAGGGACCACGCGTCCACCATCCGAACTCGGGATCGTAGCCGTCGTAGTGCTTGAACCAGTTCTCCAGGCTGTCCTTGAGACCGTCGATCTGCTGGGCGGCGCGGAGGGCGACGCTCTTGCTCGGCTTGGGATCGGCCTGCTCCATCGCCTTCTTCGCGGCCTCCAATTGGTCACTGACCTTCGACAGGATTTCGGCCGGATCGCGCGGGGAAAACGACTCGAACTGCCGGCGTGCTTCCTGCAGGCCGGCGATCACGTCGCCGAACCCCGGCAACGGCGCCATCTCCGCCTGTTTCCGTTCTTCGCGGTCGAGCAGGCCAAACTGGTAGCGCAGATGCTGCTGAAGCAGATGCCAGTCGATGCGTCCCTCGACGTCCAGCGGCTCGTAGGGCATCGCGTCGAGCCGGGATTGCCAGGCCGCGTAGAACTCGCGCAATCGCGCGCGTCGCAAGGCCGACCCGGGAACAGAGTAGAACGACTCCAAAACACGGACGTCCTGGGTGAAGCGCTCGACCAGATCCCGGAGCTGGCTCGACTGCGGCTGGGCAAGAGTCGAGAGGTCGGGCACATAGTCCGCTGCGGGTCGCAGCGCCTGGGCGGGCTGGCCGTGGCGGAAGTCGTTGGTCGCGCCGATGGCGGCCAAGGAAACCAGGAGAAGAAACAACGTCAGACGGGAGCAGGTCGGCATGATGGTTTTTTCCCAGCCTCCGCAGCGCCGGCGTGGCGGCAAGCGCGGAGTTGGAGCGCG
>CAZYHO010000749.1:0-2190 GCA_964647495.1 uncultured Akkermansia sp.
CACGGCCCGGGTGATTTCGCCGGCGACGTCGCCGCGGACCGGTGCGAACGGCGGCCGGAACCACGGGAAGGCGCCGACCAAATCGGCGGTGACGAGGATCTGGCCGTCGCATCCGGAGCCGGAGCCGATCCCGATCGTCGGGCACGAGATCCGCCGGGAAATGTCGGCCGCCACCTCGGCCACCGCGGCCTCGATCACGATCGCGGCCACGCCGGCGGCATCGAGAGCCAGCGCGTCTTCGAGAAGCGCGTGCGCCTGCTCCGGGGTGCGCCCTTTCTTTTTGTAACCGCCCTCGATGCGCACGTTTTGCGGGAGCATGCCGATGTGGCCGATGACCGGCCAGCCGGCCCCGAGCAGCGCGCGGATCTGCGGGAGGTGGCTGAGGCCGCCTTCGAGTTTCACCGCCTCCGCTCCCGCCTCGACCAGCGCGCGCGCCGTGGCCACCGCCTGATCCGGAGTCTCGTACGTTCGGAATGGAAGATCGGCCGCCAGCGGCGTGCGCGTCACCCCGCGCCGCACGGCCCGCGTGTGGTGGCGCATGTCGTCCAGCGTGACCTCGGTCGTGTCGGTGTACCCCAGTTCCACCATGCCGAGCGAGTCGCCCACCAGGATGAGGTCGAGGCCGGCCTCGTCGAGCAGCCGGGCGGTCGGGTAATCCGCGGCGGTGAGTGTCGCCAGCGGGCGGCCGGCTCTTTTGATGTCCAGGAAGCGCTCTCTCATCGGTTACCAATCGCGTGTGATGAATGTGACGGGCGGGCCATCGGGCGGCAGCGCGGCGAGCAAGTCGCGCACGCTGCGGTCGTGGCCAGGCAGGCGCAGGCCCGGGCGGATGTCCGCGAGCGGCGCCAGCACGAACCGGCGTTCGGCCAGACGCGGGTGCGGCAATTCGAGCCGCTCGCTCCGGATCACCAGGTCGTCAGCGTAGAGCAGATCGATGTCCATCGGCCGCGGCGTGTTCTTCTCGCGCCCGGCCGGCCGTCCCAGCGCCGACTCGACCGCCCGCAGCCGATCCAGCAGCGGCTCCGGCTCGCCGAAATACCCGATCTCCACGACCGCATTGAGAAAGGGCGCGGTTCCGGGCGCGCACCCGATCGGCTCGGTCTCGTACACCGCCGATTTCAACGAAGGCTGCGAAAAGTCCGCCAGCAGATCAATCGCCTGCGCGGCGGTCTGGAGCAGACGCAACCGGTCGCCGATGTTCGAGCCCAGCGAGAGCCCGCACCGGCGAATCGTCGATGGCACAAGGCCGCGTGTGGCTGGCTGGCGAATCATGCGGTTGACTGCAAAAGTGGCCGCAACGTGTAATTGTTTTCACGCCGCGCAAATGGCCATGTACCATCGCCATGACCACCGCACCCACCACTATGAGCACGCCCACACCCGCCCCCACCGGCCGCGGCACCACCCCGAACGTCATCGCCGCCATCTGCAGCTTTTTCATCGCAGGCCTCGGCCAGCTCGTCCAGGGCCGCATGCTCAAGGCGCTCTGGCACTTCATCCTCGCCGGCATCGTCTGGTTCGTCAGCTTCGGCACCATGGGATGGGTCATCCACCTCTGGTCCTGCTACGAAGCCGCCATCCACAAACCCGACCGCTGATAACCATCCCGCAGCGGCTTCGCGCACAGGATTCCGGCTTGGCAAGCGGCCGGCGGCGCGCCATCGTGGCGCCATGAAACCGATGCCACTTGCCCTGCTTTCGTGCGCGCTTATCCTGGCCGCACCGGTCCTCGCCGACGATCCCGCCCCCGCCTTCGTCGAACTCAAGGCCCCCGAGGCCATCGAACTGGTGGCCAAACAAGCCGACGCCGCCAAAGCGGATCCCAAAAAAAAGCCGATCACTGTGCTCGACGTGCGCACGCCGGACGAATTCTCCAAAGGGCATCTCGCCAATGCCGTGAACGTCGATTTCCACGACGATCAATTCAAGGAGGCCATCGCCAAACTCGACAAGTCAAAACCCTACCTCGTCCACTGCGCCGCCGGCGGCCGCAGCGCCAAAACACGCGATCTCATGAAATCCCTCGGGTTCAAGACAGTCTATCACCTCGAAGGCGGCATGAAGGCATGGGAGGCGGCCGGCGGTCCGGTGAAAACACCCGAAAAACCGTAGCGCCATCACCTCCGGAAGCGGCGTGGAACTTCCATGCTCTCCGCCACCTGTTCGGTTGACGCGAAACTCTTCGATGAT
>CAZYHO010000750.1:0-2170 GCA_964647495.1 uncultured Akkermansia sp.
GCACCAGCGATTCCCGCAGCGCCTTCGCCGCCGGATCATACTCCCGCCCGAGGTAAAACGCTCCCAGTTTCTCGTAGTCGTCCGTCTTGATGTCCATGACCGTCATCCTCTATCGGAGATTCCCGGCCAGACCACAGGAAAGCGAGCGACGTCGCTTCCCGGAGACGCCGGCGGACTTCCGCCTTGCCTTTCAGTTGGCGCCAGCTTCAGCCGGGCAGCGAAGCGTGGCATACGCACGCCATGCCGCACTCGGCTTCGCGTTTCCGCGTGAAGGCGGGACTCCAACCCGACGGTATTCCGCAGGATTCCTTTGCCGCACGGGCATTGTTGTGGAAAACCGGGTTCGCGCGGAATGCGCCACAGGGAGTGGCAGAGGATTCCGCATTGCCACCGCCGGTCCCTGGCCACTTGTCATCCAGGATCACCTGCGGAACACTCGCCTTCCTCCCGCCACTGCGTCCTTGTCCCCACCCTCCGACCCCTGCTCCCTGAACACCGGATTCCAACCCCGGACCTCTTCTGAATACTGCCCACTCGCTCCGCCCCGCCCTCATGTCCGCTTACCCGATTTCCGCCACTTCCGGGTCTTCCGATCCTGACGAGAATTCCTGCCATCGCACGTGGGTGGAGGTGAGCGCGGCGGCGGTGCGGCACAACGTGGGAGTGGCGCGAGGATGTGTCGGCGAGCACGGCGGTGTCATGGCTGTTGTCAAGGCGGATGCCTACGGGCTGGGAATGGAAACAGTGGCGCCCACGCTGGCGGCGGCAGGCGTGGACGCGTTCGCGGTGGCGACGCTGGACGAGGCCCGCGAGGTGCAGGCGCTGGCGGCCGAGCGGCCGGTTTACTTGTTGAGCCCCGCGCTGCCCGAAGAACGAACGGCGGCAGTGGCGGCTGATTTCCACTTGATTCCGGCGGTCTCGAGTCTGGAGGAAGCGGCGGATTTCAGCCGGCTGGCGTTGGCCGTGGGCCGGCGGATCCCGATTCATTTTGTGGTCGATACCGGCATGGGACGGATGGGGTCGGCACTGGATGACGCCGGACGTGTGGTGGCCGAGATCCAGGCCACCGCCGCGTTGCCCGGTGTATGGCTTGACTCGGTGGCGTCGCATTTTCCGAGCGCGGACGAGGACGGTGTGTTCACGGCGCGACAGCTCGTGCGTTATCGGGAGCTGCTCGACGCCCTGGCGCGCGCCGGACTCGCGATCGGCCGCCATCACGTCGCCAACAGCGCCGGCGCCATGACCCAGCCGCGCGCCGTGCGTGAGTGGGTGCGCGCCGGGCTGATGCTGCTGGGTGTTTCGCCGGTGGCCGCGAAACAGGCGCTCCTGCGCGAAGCGATCACATGGAAAGCGCGCGTCGTGCTCACGCGCACATTGCCGGCCGGTCACGGCGTCAGCTACGGCCGCACGTTTGTCACCGACCGCCCGACGCGCGTCGCCACACTGGCCGTCGGTTATGCGGACGGCTACCCGCGCCACCTTTCCGGCCAGAGCGCCTGGGTCTGGCTCGGCGGGCGGCGCTGCCCGCTGCTCGGCCGCGTCACCATGGACCTGATCATGGTCGAGGCGCCGGACGATGTCCGGCCAGGCGACACGGCGACCCTGCTCGGCGGCCAGGGGCCGGGCGCCGCGGAGGCCGCCTTGCGCGCCGGCACGATCCCGTACGAAATCTTCTGCGGCCTGGGACGGCGAGTCGCACGGGTCGTGACAGCCTGATGCCGCGCCCCGACCACACCGATGCCACCCGCCGACACGCCGCGCCTCAAGCTGCGCCTCGCGCCCGCCGCGGAGGCCGCCGTGCGATCCGGCCATCCATGGATTTTCGACCGCGCCATCCGCTCGCAGAACCGCGACGGCAAGGCCGGTGAAATCGCGGTGCTCTACGACCGCCGCGACCGCTTTCTCGCGCTGGGATTCTACGATCCCGATTCTCCGATCCGCGTGCGGATCCTGCACGCGGGAACGCCCGTCACGCTCGACGCCGCGTGGTGGCGCGCGCGATTCCTCGCCCCGGTCCAGCGCCGCTTCGCGCTCTTCGACCAGCCGGCGCCCGCCGCGAGCGATCGTTTGACCGACGGCTACCGGCTCATCCACGGCGAGAGCGACGGCTGGCCTGGCCTCGTGCTCGACCGGTATGCGGACACGCTGGTCATGAAATTGTATGCCGCCG
>CAZYHO010000751.1:0-2169 GCA_964647495.1 uncultured Akkermansia sp.
TGGCAGCCGCCCTCAGCCGTGGAGCTGGCGAGCGAGGTGCCGGGTTATGAAATCGAAAAGCTGATGGCACGCGGCGGGATGGCGGCGGTGTACCAGGCCCGCCAGGTGTCGCTGGACCGCGCTGTGGCGCTGAAGGTGCTGCCGCCGGAACTCAGCCACGAGCCCGGCTTCCAGGAGCAGTTTGCGAGCGAGGCGCGGGTGCTGGCGAAGCTGAGCCATCCGGCGATCGTGACGGTGATCGATTTCGGCCACACGACGTCGGGCAGCGCCTTCATCGTGATGGAGCTGGTGGATGGGCAGCCGATGGAGAAGTGGGCGGCGAGCCGGACGTTCGCTGAGAAGGTCGAGGCGGCGGTCCGGCTGATCCAGGGGGTCGAGAGTTTCCACCGGCAGGGCGTGGTTCACGCCGACCTGAAACCCGACAATATCTTCGTGACCGATGCGGGCGAGGTGAAAATCCTCGATTTCGGCCTGGCGACGCGGTTTCGCGACGCGCGCGCACTGGAGGCTCCCCGGTTCGGCACGCCGCCCTACACCGCGCCGGAGGCGTACCATGACGGAGTGAAACCCGACCCGCGTTCCGACACGTACAGCCTCGGCGTGACGCTGGTGCAGTTTTTCGGCTCAGGGAAACTTCCGGAGATTGCTCCCAGCGAAACGCCCGACGTGGCCCGGTTCCTGGGGCGGCGCGATCTCGCCGCGGTGCTCGAACCGATGGTGCGGCTCAACCCCGAGGATCGCCCGTCCGATCTGGGCCAGATCATCACCGGATTGCGCGCGCTGAGCCAGCCTGCCGCCGTCAGACCGTCCGCGGCGGCAGCCGCGCCGGTTCCTGTCAGGGCGCCGGCTGCTGCCAGACCACTGGCGCCGCGCGCCGCCAGCCGCAGAGCCCCGCCCGCGAAGAAACCGTGGTTGATGATGGTGGCGAGTCTGGCGCTGGTGGTGGGCGGGGTCGCCGTGGCGCGCCATTGGAAAATGCGCGGATCGGACACTCCGCAGCCGCCTTCAGCCGTGAGCGGTCAGGCCGCTTCGGCGCCGGAGGCTCCGGAGGCCCCCGGCGCGTCCGCCGGCACCGCGTTGTCCAACCTTCTGGATCCGCATTCGCCCGCTGCGCCCGCGCTGAACGCCGAGGACATCTTTGCCGCGTCGCGGGATCCGGCGCCCGCGGCGTCTTCCTCCGCCAGCACCCGGCAGCCGCAGCCCGGCCCGGCGTCCGCCGCCGATCCCGCTCTCGCCGCTTTGCAGGATCGGTTTTTGGCGGCCGTGGCTCGCGAGAAAGACAAGGCGCTGGCATCGGGCGACACGCAGTTCGCCGGGGAGGCGGAGGAGGAATGGCAGCGCTTCACCCGCGAAAAGGAAATGCCGGAAACCGATCCGCCGGCTCTCCCCGCCGTGCTGGCACGCCTGCGCGCCATCTATCGGGCGGAACATGCCCGGCTGCACCCGGGCTCTCCAGGCGCGCAAATCGCCGGCGCTTCCTCCAGCGCCAATCCAGGAGCGCCGGATCCGATGTCGTTCCCGGACATCGGCACAACATCGCCCGGAATACCTCCCGCCTCGCCCGCAAACACGGCGGCAAAACCGGACGCTCCAGCCTCTCCCAAGGCAGTCATCACTCTCTACTGGCAGTGCGACGACCGCGCCGAGCTGCAGCTCAACGGCGAGGGGATCGAAGCCAAAGCCGCCCGTCCGCCCGACGGAGGTGGCGGCCCGGCCGGCACGATCTGGCAGGCGGATGTGGCCTTCTCCGAAGGCGATACGCTCGGCTTCAAGCTGCGCAACGACGAGGGCGCCAGGCACTTCGTCGCCGTCGCCAAAGCCGGAGTGCGCGTGCTCTTCGTGACGGACGACAAATGGGAAATCATGGACGGCGATCCCCCGCCCGATTGGTGGACCGGAAAGGACAAGACCAGCCTGCCGATCCAGCGCCTGAGCACCCGGGATTACAACAACCGCTGGTTCCGCGCCTTCTGCACCTTCACCAACGTGCCCGCGGGGAGCCTCACGGTGTGCTGGGGCAATGACCCCGCACGCACCCACATCCGCCGGAAATTCACCGCCTTCGACTTCCGCACCGCCTTCCCGGGGGCCGCGCGATGACCACCCCGTTCCGGCTCGCGGCCCTCGGCCTCCTCCTCCTGTTCGGCCTGATGCCTCCGCTCGCCGCCC
>CAZYHO010000752.1:0-2160 GCA_964647495.1 uncultured Akkermansia sp.
CAATCACAATCCGAGACACCCACTCAATGGGAGACGACAGATCCCCCTCACCCATGGGCTCACTCTCAGATTCGCGGTTTAAGATTTAGTGGGTGTCTCCGGGTTCCCTCCGCAGAACTCCTTTCCGCCACCGAAGGCTGGTATAAGGTGCGGCAGGACTGAATCACCATGATCGTCACTCCCCATCGTCTTATGAAACTGCGTGTCTCCTGCGATTTGAAATACGAAACCTCCGGGCCGGTCACTCTCATTCTGAGTTTCCGTGCTGGCGACAGCGGCCGCCAGCAGTTGTTGTGGGAGGAAACGCAGGTGTCACCCGACCTGCCGCTGGAACCGGTCGTGACCGAACCGGAAGGCAACCGTTTCGACCGCCTGCGCGTCAGGGAGGCGGGACCGCTGGAGATCCGCTACCGCGCGGAGGTCGAGTCCGGCGCCCGGCTGCTCGATCCCGACCGCCTGCGCCAAGTGGCTCCGGAGCACCTCGATGCGCGGGTAGTGCCGTTTCTCTTTCCCAGCCGCTATTGCCAGTCCGATCGATTGTCCCGCCTGGCCTGGCAAAAGTTCGGCCAACTCACCGACGCCTACGACCAGGTTGTGGCGGTGACGCAATGGATTCATGAGAATCTGGAGTACGTGGCCGGTGTCTCCAATGCCAGCACCTCCGCGCTCGACACCATCACCCAGGGCGCAGGCGTCTGCCGCGATTTCGCCCATGTGGCCATCACTTTCTGCCGGGCGTTGAACATCCCCGCACGCTACCTCAACGCCTACGCCTGGCAGTTGGAACCGCCGGATTTCCATGCCTGCCTCGAAGTCTACATCGGCGGATGCTGGCTGGTCTTCGATCCGACCCGCCTCGCGCCACTCAACGGCCTGGCGCGCATCGGGTCCGGCCGGGACGCGGCGGAGATTTCCGTTTGCACCTCGTTCGGACCCGTCCAGTCCGTCAGCCAGGCGGTCGCCTGCGAAATGCTCGACCAGGGCTGCCAGCCACTGGCCGCGGTTGACGCCGCCACCACGGCCGTGTGTCTTGACCAGGGACCGGTCGATCCGGACGAGGAAACCGGCCCGTCGCCTTCCGGCAATGAATCATGAGCCGCCTGCGCATCAGCCATCGCACCCGCTATCGTTACGCCGAACCGGTGACCTTCGCCCGCCACCGTCTGGTGGTTCGACCGCGGGAAGGGCATGACGTCTGGGTCGAAAAACAGGTCCTCGAAATCCACCCCGCTCATCGGCTGATCTGGCGGCGAGATCTCTTCGGCAACTCGATCGCCCTGGTCGATTTCCTGGAACCCTCCGACTCCCTGGACATCCACAACGACCTGGTCGTGGCCCGCCGGGACGGCGCCTGGATCCGGGCCTTCGACGACTTCGAGCCGGCGGGCTGGCCCGTCATCTACTCCGTGCAGGAACGGCCGGTGGCCACTGGCTATCTGGAGCCCGTTTACCCTGAGGAATCCGCCGGCCTGCGGGCCTGGCTGGCCTTGCAGCCCTGGGCCTGGATTTCCGGCGACTCCGGCAGCGGGCCTCCTCCGAAACACCCGGATGCGATCGCTTTCATCCAGGCCTTGAGCACCTGGATTTACGCGCAAATCAACTACCGCCGCCGCGAGGAAAAAGGAGTGCAATCGCCCATGGAAACGCTGAGGCTGCGCTCGGGATCCTGCCGGGACATGGCCACCCTCATGCTCGAAAGCCTGCGCGCCGCAGGCATCGCCGCCCGATTTGCCAGCGGGTATCTCGACAGTGCGGCGTCCGCCGCCGGAATGGCCGCCACCCACGCCTGGGTGGAATTCTGTCTGCCGGAGCAGGGATGGGGCGGATGCGATCCCACTCTTGACGAAGCCGCCTCGCTCAAACACGTCCTGACAGGAGTCAGCTCGCACCCGCGCGGCGTTATGCCCGTCTCCGGATCGTTCATCGGCCGTGCAGGCCTCTTCCTGGGACTCACGGTTTCCGTCAAAATCGAGCACCTGTCCGCCGCGGAACCTCTGTCCGCGCCCCCATCGCAGCCGCCGGAAGCCTGAGAACCTGCGGCTTGTTTCCCACTTGAGCGCGCCTTTGTTGTTGCTCCGCAAAGGCGAGGAAGCCGGGAATGCGGTCGATCCGGCGACGCTTCCAAGGATGCCGAGTTCCGACGGTTTCTCCGAACTGATC
>CAZYHO010000753.1:0-2136 GCA_964647495.1 uncultured Akkermansia sp.
CGCCGCGGACAAAGAATGGAGCGATCATGCCGCCGAGCGCGAGCACGGCGGCCACAGCGAGCGCGGCACGGCTCCACCAGCGCTGCCATTGGCCGGGCAGGACGCGCCAGAACACCAGGGCGCACAGGAGCAGGGCGGGCAACGTGAGTGGCTGGACGAAGCGCGGCCGCGTCGCCGGAATGAGAAGCACGACGGCCGCCGTGACGAGCACTCCCCAGCGCAGACCGTCGATGAGCGCGGCGTCGCGGCCGCCGGGCGCGCCTGCCAGTGCGGGCAGGCGTTTCCAAAAGAACGGAAGCACGAGTCCCCAGGGCACGATGATGAGCAGAGCCCAGAGCGGGCCGGCGAGCCAGTCGACGGCGTCGAATTGCGCGAAGCTGAAGCGCTCGGTGAGCTGGTCGACCCAGGTGGCGCCGGCTTCGATCTCGGTGGTCCCGGTGGAGAGGCGGCGGTCGACGGCGATCGCCCACGGGAGAAAGACGGCGAGCATGACGAGGACGCCCGCCGCGTGCGCGGGATGCCACAACTCGCGCAGGGAACGAGCTTTCCAAAGGACCGCGATCACGACGCCGTAGAAAAAGAAGAGATGGGGCGGCCCTTTGGCGAGCAGGCCGAGCCCGAGCCAGAACCACGGCAGCGTGTACGTGAGCCAGGGGCTGGCCTCCTCCCGCCACAGGTAAATCCAGAGGGCGAACGCGATGCCTGTGAGCGCGACGTAGAGCGCCTCGATTTCGGCGAGCCGGCCTTTCGACGCCATGCCGGCGTGCACGAGCAGCATGATGCCGAAAAGCAGGGCCGCGCGCGCCTGCTCCGCGGCAGTGGCGCCGGGTCCGGCGATGATTCCGCGCAGCAACCCGGCGCCGGCCAGCGCCAGGGCCAGAACGCTCAAGGCGGACGGCAGCCGCGCCGTGAACTCGGATATCGTGCCCGCCAGCGACAGGCTGATCGCGATGACCCAATTGATGAGCGGCGGTTTGCGCACGTACGGCTGGCCTTCCATCACGGGCAGCACCCAGTCGCCGGTCTTGAGCATTTCGAGCGCCGGCAGGATGCGGCGGCCCTCCTCGCCTTTTAATTCGAGCCCGCCGAGGCCGGGAAGATAAAGCACCGCCCACAGAGCGGCGAGAGCGAGCAAGGACTGCCAGAGACGCATGATCGAAATAGTGGTTCGCAGCTATCGCTTCGCCACACCTCCCGGTTCGGGGAATGCCTCGCTGAGGCGGTTCAAGGCGCCCGGATTCCATTGCAGGGCGGCGCGGACGGCGTGGAGGGTTGTTTGTTGCAGGGATTCGTCACCGCTGTCGCGCGCGAGCCGGAGGGCGTGCGCCGGCTCGCTGGTGGCCAGGCCCGAGAGCACGGTTTCGCGCGCGGCGGCGCGCATCTCGGGGTCATCGATCCGTCCCGCCCACCGCCAGGTGGCTTCGGCGTCGATGCATGCCCATTCCCTCGCGAAGAGCGGAACGGCCTGCAATTGGTCGCCCGGCATGTCATTGAGCAAAGCCACTGCCGCGGCTGAATCGACGCGCGAGAGCGCTCCGGCCATCTGGCCTGTCAGCACCGCGCGCAGACTGGTGTCGTCTATCGTGTCGAGGAAAGCGATTGCCGCCTGAGGATCGGATTGCGCCCACTGCTGGAGTGCGTTCACGGTGGTGTAAATGGGAGAGAATCCATCATGATTCTGCCGCGGATCGTTTGCCCTTCTGGCCTCTTCGATCAACTGGCTGTCATCGCCACTGTTCCCTTGCAAGAGGTTAAGGTGATCGGCGGGCTTTCTGGTTTCGATGTGCTGGGAGATACTGCTCGCACCAGTCTGGAACCGTGCTGCCCGGGGCAGGGCTTCGAGCACGGCCGGCAGGTCGAGATGTGCCGCCTCGCGATCGAGCGCGGCGAAAGCGACCGGCGCATCCCGCGCGGCCCACGCGGCGAACAGCGAGGCCGCCGCCTCCGCTTGCGCCGGCCCGGAAGGCGACTGCCGCAACAATTCCAGCGCGGTGGCCGGCTGTGCCTGCGCCAGGCTGCAGCAGAGCAGTTTGAATTGTTCCTGGCGCTGATCCTCCGGGAGCGAGGCATGCCATTCCAGCGCCTTCTGCGGATCTTTCCGCGCGAGGCTGGCCAGCAAGATTTCTTCATAGCCCG
>CAZYHO010000754.1:0-2133 GCA_964647495.1 uncultured Akkermansia sp.
CACTGAGGGCACGGGCCACGAACGCCGGCCAGCGCCTTGGGCACGCTCAAGTGCACGGCACACACCGGGCATGCGAAGGTGTAAGTTTCAAGGGTCATGAGCCAACCGGCCGCCCGGCGACATTCGCGCCAGACCGGCCGATTCATTTGGACATGTCAAGGACTTGCCCGCGGGTGTCAATCACCGACGACATTTCCCGTTGCCAGCGGCGGCGCCTTTGGAAATCATCCGCTTCCCTCCCGCATCCGATCCCCGACTCCCGCCCGGTCTTCACCCCATCATCCTGCAACCCCACCACTACCATGCCCCGCCCTGTCACGCTCTTCACCGGCCAGTGGGCCGATCTCCCGTTCACCACCATCCTGCAAAAGGCCAGGTCGTTCGGCTACGACGGCGTGGAACTCGCCTGCTGGGGCGACCACTTCGAAGTCGCCAAGGCCGATCAGGCGTACTGCGACGCCAAACGCAAAGCGCTCGACGACGCCGGGCTGAAATGCTTCGCGATTTCAACCCACCTCGTCGGCCAGGCGGTCTGCGACAACATCGACGAACGGCACAAGACCATCCTGCCGGACTACATCTATGGCGACGGTGAGCCCGAGGGCGTGCGCCGGCGCGCGGCCGAGGAACTCGTCAAGACAGCGCAGGCCGCCAGCCGCTTCGGCGTCAAGGTGGTCAATGGATTCACCGGCTCCAGCATCTGGCATCTCGTCTATTCGTTCCCGCCGGTCCTGCCCGGCCAGATCGATGCCGGATACAAAGACTTCGCCACGCGCTTCAAGCCGGTCCTCGACGAGTTCCAGAAGCTCGGCATCAAGTACGCGCTCGAAGTCCATCCCACGGAAATCGCCTTCGACATCGCCTCCGCCGAACGCGCGCTCCAGGCGCTCGACTACCACCCGGCTTTCGGGTTCAACTACGACCCGTCCCACTTCGGCTACCAGGGGGTCGATTACGTGGGCTTTATCCGCAAATTCCACGACCGCATCTTTCACGTCCACATGAAGGACGTCTCGTGGAGCGACCGTCCCACCGAGGCCGGCGTCTTCGGCGGCCACGTCGATTTCCACCAGCCGAATCGATTCTGGGACTTCAAGTCGGTCGGCCGCGGGAACATCAACTTCGAGAAAATCATCCGCGCGCTGAACGACGCCGGCTATGCCGGCCCGCTCAGCGTCGAATGGGAGGACGGTGGCATGGACCGCGAATTCGGCGCCACCGAAAGCTGCGCCTTCTGCAAACGCATCGACTTCCCGTCGAGCCAGATTGTTTTCGACGCGCAATTCGACAAGTCACGCCAGTCGTGACCCGCCGCGGCGTACCCCTCCGGAGCGGTTCGCCCCAGGGACGCGGTCACAAGAGATTCATCAATGGGCGCTGATTCCCTGGAGCGCGATGGATCACAGGATGATGATTTGGGAAATACGGCCGCCTGGGGTAAAATGGCAATCTTGACACAATGAGCGCAACGACGGCCCCACATCACAAGACCCACCTCGGATTGCCGCGGCGGACTCCGCGCCACGCTTTGTCCATGCGGGCCGCGCGCGGCGTGGCCGGTGGCCTCGCGGTGGTGGTGCTCGGGTTGTCGGCAAGCGCGGCGGCGGCCGAGGAAGTCGTCCTGATTTCCGAATTCATGGCGGTGAACAACGCATCGAAAAAGCCGGGCGGCCAGGCCATGGTGGACGAGGAAAACAGCTATGAGGACTGGCTGGAGCTGTACAATCCGGGAGCGGCGCCCGTGAATCTCGGTGGATGGTCGCTGACGGACGATGCGGCCAACCTGCGCAAGTGGACGCTTCCGCCGGCGGAATTGGGCGCGGGTGAATACCTGGTCGTCTGGTGTTCGGACAAAAACCGCATCGATCCCGCCGCGCCCCTGCACACGAATTTCAAACTCTCCAGCACCGGCGAGTACCTCGCGCTCGTGCGGCGCGACGGCAGCACGGTGGCCCACGCCTACGCGCCGGCATACCCGCCGCAAAGCCCGGACGTGAGCTTCGGATTGAACGGCGAAATCGTCGAGGACCGCCTCGTCGGCCCGGGCAGCGTGATCCGCTTCCACGCGCCCGCCGATGCCAACGCCGAGGCGGAATGGTATTTGCCCGGCTACACGCCGGATGCCTCCTGGGG
>CAZYHO010000755.1:0-2132 GCA_964647495.1 uncultured Akkermansia sp.
CGCTGGTCGATGCGATGGACGGTGTGGCGCGGGACACGCTGGAGGGCAGCGAGGCATCGGCATTCGGGATGCATCAGGCCGATGCCGGATCGGATGCGTATGACCGTGACTTTGCGCTGAGCATGCTGAGCAAGGAGCAGGATGCGCTTTACGAGATCGAGGAGGCGCTCAAGCGGATGGATGCCGGCACCTACGGCATCTGCGAGATCAGCGAGAAAAAGATCCCGCAGCTCCGGCTCGAAGCCATCCCGTTCGCCCGCTACACGGTCGAATGCCAGGCGCAGCTCGAAAGAGAAAACCGCGGCGGATACGGCCGCCGGCCTCCCGTTCGCTCACTTTTCGGCCTCGGCGGCGAGGACGATGAGGAAGACGAAGAGACCGAAGGTGGCAGCTCCGGCGGCAGCACCGAATCCGCCGATTAACCATCAACATCCATTCTCCGCCAACAGCCATACGACTATGCCCCGCGACATCATCATCCTCGAATGCACCGAAGCCCGGGCCGAGGGCAAACCCCCGTCCCGCTACACCAGCACCCGAAACAAAAAAAGCCTGAACACCCCGGGCCGGCTTGAGAAAGTCAAATACAACCCGTTCCTCAAGCGCCGCACCCTGCACCGCGAAACGCGCTGATCGCGCGCTCCGGCTCAACCCGCTCAATCATCCATCATGGAACCGAAAACCAAAGAACGCCTCATCGCCTTCCGCAAATCGAACCGCCGCATGCCGCGGCGCCGCATGGACATTCCGACCGACAAGCTGACAGCGCTGCACCCGGAAATCCTGCGCAAGTTCACCACGGATACCGGCAAGATCATTCCCCGCCGCATCACCGGCGTCTCCGCGTGGATCCACCGCAAGATCACCCGCGAAATCAAACGCTCCCGCGCCCTCAATCTGATGCCGTAACCGCCGGCGCCTTTCCCGACCTCCCCTCCACACTCCCACCCCACGACACCCCCTCGCGGCCCGCACACCGCCCGCTCACCGGCGCACTCAGCCCGACCGCCGCCTTTCCGCGACTCCGCGGAAGCTGGTTGCCGGGCTTTCTCTTTTCGGCACGGCTCCGGCAGCCCGGCACGCCCGCCACCGCCACCTTTCTCCCCCGCCTCTCTCCCGGCCGGCCGCCACCCGCCGGCTCATCACCAGGCCATCTCGCCAGGCTACCTGTCTTCTCTCCGTTCTTTCCTCTGCGACCGCCCACCCGCCACACGATTTCCATGACTCCTGAACTGCCTGACACTCAGGGTGAGGCCGATTCGAGGAATCTCGCGATCGACCGCGTCGGGGTGCGCGGTCTGCTTTTTCCCGTGCAGATCCGCGAGCGAAACGGCGGCCTGCAACACTCGGTGGCCACCGTTTCGCTGGCCGTCGATTTGCCCGCGCGCCACAAAGGCACACACATGAGCCGTTTTGTCGAGGCGCTCAATTCGCATGGCTCGGTGCTCGACGTGCAGCACATCGCCGGGCTGCCCGCGGAGTTGCTGCGGCGCCTGCCCGCGCGGCGCGCGCACGTCGAGTTCCGATTTCCGTTTTTCATGTCGAAAACGGCGCCCGTGAGCCGGGCCGCCGGGCTGATCGACAACCAGATCACGTTTGAAGTGGAGGCGACGAAGCGGCGATCGCGGTTCACGCTCCATGTCGAGGTGCCGGTGACGACGGTCTGCCCGTGTTCGAAAGCGATCAGCGACCGCGGCGCCCACAACCAGCGCGGCGTCGTCCGGCTTTCCGTGCGCTTCCGCCGCAAACCGGTTTTCATCGAAGAGGCGGTGCGGCTCGTCGAGGACAGCGCCAGTTGCGAGCTGTACAGCGTGCTCAAGCGCCCCGACGAAAAGGTGGTCACCGAACGCGCCTACGACAACCCGGTCTTCGTCGAGGACCTGGTCCGCAATGTCGCCCAGCGCGCCGTCCGCCACCCGCGCATCGCCTGGTTCCGCGTCGAAGCCGAGAACTTCGAAAGCATCCACAACCACCAGGCCTTCGCCGTCATCGAGTCGGAAGCCTGAGCGCCAGAGATCAGGACCAGGACGGAGGCGCATTTGGCTCCGCGCTGCCGCCTGAAGGCGGGACTCCAACGCAACGTCGTTCCGCACAGGTTTTTCAGTTGGAGTACCGGCTTCAGCCGGGCAGCG
>CAZYHO010000756.1:0-2128 GCA_964647495.1 uncultured Akkermansia sp.
TTATGGCTTCCCTACCAGTTCGTTCAGTCCCTCAACCACTTTCTGCAGCTCGGAAAGATGGCAAGCAGCCAGCCTCCCGGTGAGCCTCCGGGTAGAGATCGTCCTGATTTGGGAAATCTTCACCCAAGTGCGCTTCGGCAGGGAGGTCTTCGTCAACTCCAATGTCAGAGGATACCCGGCTCGTGGCTCTACACTGGTCAGAGCCAGAGCGATCACAGTCCCGGAACGGTCGTTGAAAGCGGGACGGCTCAAAATGAGAACCGGCCTTCTCCCCGCCTGTTCGTGCCCGACAGTGGGATCAAGGTCAGCCCAGTAGATGTCGCCTCTCAGTATGCTGGCCATTCGGCAAGGTCGGTGGAAAGTCCCATGTCAGCGAAGCCCTGTTCCTCCGCGGGATCGAGCCTGGAGCACTCCCGGCTGAAGGCATCGTCGTCGAGCCGCGCAATCTGCTCGGAAACGGCAATCTGAAAAACCTCGCTGCGGCTGCGAAAGAGCTTCCTGCCCACGAGGGAATCAACTCGCTTGAGCAGCGCCGGATCAATGGAAATGGCGATCTTGGCGGCGCTCATACCACAGTAATACCAACTGCCGGGGCGCTGTCAAGCCTGGTGCGCGTCGTGGTTGGGCGAGAATGAAAAGATGGCAGGGATGGCAGCGCAGCGTGATCTGCTTCTCGGGTAGGGCGGTGCGTCCCGGCCGCCGTATCCGGCGTCTCGCCGGATACATCGCGCGTCTCGCGCCATGTCGCGTACACGTTTTCCGCTGCAAGGAGCGAGACGCTCGATGGACGGGGCGAGGACGCCCCGTCCGGCGGGCAGGATGCGCTGCCCTACCCGGGAACTGCCAAATCGCCTGGGGAAATGCCTTTGAGTTACATTCTGTGCGATTGATCACGGCGCACGGCCGGGCGAAAGGGGAGCGCATGGCTGCCGAGACGCGCGTTTGCATACTGGATGAGCCGGCCGCTTTTCGCAGGGCGCTGGTGAAGTGGTTTCGACGCGACGGGTGGGATCATCCATGGCGGCGCACGACCGATCCGTATGCGGTGCTTGTTTCGGAACTGATGCTGCAGCAAACGACGCTGGCGATGGTGCTGGAGCGCCGGCATTACGAGCGATGGATGGAGGCATTTCCGAGAGTGGATGTCCTGGCCGCCGCGCCCGAATCGCAGGTGCTGGCGCTGTGGGAAGGGCTCGGATACTACAACCGCGCCCGCCATTTGCGTGAAGCGGCGCGATCGATCGTGGAACGCCATGGCGGCCGCTTCCCGGACTCGCTGCCGGAGCTTCTCGCGCTGCCGGGCGTGGGGCGCTACACGGCCGGCGCAGTGATGTCATTCGCCTTCGACCGGCCGGCGCCGCTGGTGGACGGAAACGTGGCGCGGGTGCTCGCCCGGTTGATGGACTACCGCACGAGCATCGATTCGACGGCGGGACAGAAGCAATTGTGGAGCTGGGCGGAGGCGCTGCTGCCGCGGAGCGACGTGCGCACGTACCATGCGGCGCTTATGGAGATCGGACAGCGCGTGTGCACGCCGGGGCGGCCGTCGTGCCTGATCTGTCCGGTGCGCGCGTGGTGCCGGGCGGCGGATCCGGCGGCGCTTCCCGTGCGAAAACCCCGGCGCGCCGTGGTGTGGGTCGAGGAAGATGTGTTGCTTGCCCGGCGGGGAGGCTCGCTCTTGCTGCAACAGGAGGGAGGGCGGCGCCGGCGCGGCCTGTGGAAACTGCCGGGCGTGCACGGCCGCAAACACGGCGCGCTCGTCTGGGAGGGCCGCTACACGATCACGCATCACCGGGTCACGCTGCGCATCTTCGCCGCCGCAGGCCGTCCGGCGGCGCGAGCCGACGAGGCCTGGATCGAGGAGCACCGGTTGAACTCCCTGCCGATGCCCAGCCCGTTCCGGCGCGCCGTCACGGCAGTGCTTGGCGGGATCCCAGATCGTTAGCAATCAGTTCCCGGGGAGGGCGGTGCGTCCCGCCCGCCGCGACCGGCATCTTGCCGGCCGCTTGGAGTTTGCACATTTTAAGCGGCCAGAAATCAGAGGTCAGCCACTTGCTTTCGGACGATCTTGCCGGACGCGCAGCTTCGGGGTGGGGCGTGACCTCCGGGCACGCAAGCGGTTCCCGAG
>CAZYHO010000757.1:0-2121 GCA_964647495.1 uncultured Akkermansia sp.
TCCGGGAAAGACGCCAGCTCGCCACGCTGACGCGCGACGCCGTGCATCTCGAGCCTGGAAAGCTCGCCCCCGTCTTTCGGGGAAAGCCGGTCCTGCTCCTCACCGCGGGCCAGGACAGGGTGGTGCCTGCCCGCTTGCAGCGTGATCTTGTCCGGGCTTTCGGGAAACCGGAACACTGGCACCAGTGGGGAGGCCACACCCTGACGATTCTCCGCCTGCCTGCCCAATGGCCACGCTTGCGTGACTGGATCCAGACTGCCACCAACAATGAGGAACAATGAGGGAGAACGACAGGGGTCTGTCCACAGGCGCCTCCGCAGGAGGAAACGCGCAGCTTGCCGCCGGATGACGTGTTTTCGCAGCCCGCCAGATACCGATGCGCAATACCGTCGGGTGCCTGGAGCGGGACGCGCCGCCCTGCCCGAGACCAGGATGGAGTGAATTCGCTGATTGACGCGCGGCGTCGCTCGGTCTATGAGCCCGTTCCGCCGAATTTGGGGACGCGCGGCGGTCCGGGAGTTGCATTGTGGGCGTCCCCGCAGCACCATACCATCAACGAAACGCAGCAAACGCATATGGCCATCAAAGTCGGGATCAACGGGTTCGGGCGCATCGGGCGCCTGGTTTTTCGCGCCATCTGCGACCAGGGGCTCCTCGGAAAGGAGATCGACGTGGTCGCCGTCAACGATCTGGTGCCCGCGGACAATCTGGCCTATCTCGTGAAGTACGACTCAACGCAGGGGCGAGCGCGGGAGGAAGTGTATTCGAAGAAGTCCTCGCCGGACGTGGCGGAGGACGACCTGCTGGTCGTGGACGGGCATGAGATCCGGTGTCTGGCGATCAAGGAGGGGCCGGCCGCGCTGCCGTGGAAGGCGCTGGGAGTGGACATCGTGATCGAATCGACGGGGCTTTTCACCGAAGGTGAAAAAGCGAAGGGCCACCTGGCGGCCGGAGCGAAGAAGGTGATCATTTCGGCGCCCGGCAAGAACGAGGACATCACGGTGGTGGTCGGCGTGAACCACGAGAAGTACGATCCGGCCGCGCATCACATCATTTCCAACGCGAGTTGCACGACGAACTGTCTCGCCCCGGTCGTGCACGTCCTGCTCAAGGAGGGATTCGGGGTGGACGAAGGGCTGATGACAACTGTCCACAGCTACACGGCGACGCAGAAGACTGTCGACGGCCCGAGCAAGAAGGACTGGAAAGGAGGGCGCAGCGCCGCCATCAACATCATTCCGTCCGGCACCGGCGCCGCCAAAGCGGTCGGGCTCGCCATCCCCGAGGTCAAAGGCAAGCTGACCGGCATGTCGTTCCGCGTGCCGACGCCGACGGTGTCGGTTGTCGATCTCACGGTCAGGACGACGCGGGAGACATCGTACAAGGAGATTTGCGCGGCCATGAAGAAGGCGAGCGAAACCTACCTGAAGGGCATTCTCGCCTACACTGAGGACGAGGTCGTCTCGACCGACTTCATTCACGACCCGCACAGTTCCATCTTCGATGGCGGCTCAGGCATCGAACTCAACAGCCGGTTCTTCAAGCTCGTGAGCTGGTACGACAACGAATGGGGCTACAGCAACCGCTGTGTCGACCTGGTCAAATACATCGCCAGCAAGGGGCTGTAGCCGCAGACTGCCCGCGTCTCTCTCTGTTGGGTAAAAACTGGGGAACCATAAAGGGGCTTCCCCCGTCCCCTGTCCCCTGTCCCCTGTCCGCTGCCCCGCAAAGGCTATCCAGTACCATGCCCGCTGGGACGGACCCGCAGGCCGGAAATGTGCAGCGCCGGGAGGATCGAATACCGATCGTCATCGGTGAAAACCACGACACGATCACCCCTCAGAGCGCAAAAATCAGGATGCTCGACCGGATAATCCTTCCCTTCGGCGGTATGGATGACGAACGGCTCGAAGGGGGCCGCATGCAGTCGATCACGGATGTCGCCGAACATGGGACCATCCTGTTCGTTTCTCGCCTGGTCGCAATCGGAACTTTGTCGCTATTCACCCACCCCGATCATTAGCAAGCTTTGAAGTGTCGTGTTTTCCCGCGGAGCGCCGCAACCAGGAGCGCCGCAGACCACTGCGGCTCGTGCGTATCGGCATAGCGGCAAGGCTTTTT
>CAZYHO010000758.1:0-2121 GCA_964647495.1 uncultured Akkermansia sp.
TCATGGTGCACGGTTCATGGTGCACGGTTCATGGTGCACGGTTCATGGTGCACGGGGCACGGGGCACGGGACCCGGTTGTCTACCGGAGGAGGTATTTTTCGAGAAGCAGCAGGGTGACGCGACCGACGGTGGCCAGGCTTTCCGCGCTTATCTGCTCCAGGGTGTCGTCCGCCGTGTGCCAGACGCGGTAGTCCATGTCGATGAAATTGACCATGTCGATGCCCGCCATGGCGAGAGGCACATGGTCATCGATGATTTCTTTCGAGGACAGCCCGAAGACGGCTTGATGACCGGCGTCCGCGGCGGCCTGCAAGGCAAGCCGGCGCAGCACGGCCGAACTTTGGTTCGCGGGCATCTCGATCCGCAGATCTTTTTCGCCGACCATGTCGAGCACGATGCCGCGCTGCGGGCGGTGGTCGCGCGGCCACTCGCGCCAGGCGCGCGCATAGTGGCGGCTTCCGTGCAGACCGTCGAGCGGCGTGTATTGGATCGTCGCTTCTTCTCCGTCGAAAAAAACCAATTCAATGCGCTGGGCGAGCGCGGGTTGGGACGCAAGGACGCGGGCGAGTTCGAGTTGCAGCGCGTTGCCGCTCGCGCCGTCGTTGGCGCCGACAAAAACGATATCGGTAAAATGCTTGGTGTCGTAATGCGAGGCGATGAGCAGCGGAGTGGAGCGGTGCCAGGGATTGTGGTCGGCGGCGGCGAAGCGGGCACGCAGGTTGACGAACGTCAGCCGCCCGCGCGGTGTGGTGTCTTCAAATGTCTGACGCTCAGTGACCCATCCCTGCTTTTTAAGCTCCTGCTCGAAGAATTGCCGCGTCTTTTCCAGCGGCTCGGAACCGGATGGCCGCGGACCGAAGGCGACGATTTCCCGCGCCCAATCGAAGGCGCGCTGGCCTGAGACAAGCCGGTGGAGGGCGGCGTTTTCATCGTAGGCCGGAAGCGGGCTTGGCGTGACGGCGGGCGTCTTGCCCGCGGCGCCCGAAGCGGCAGGTTTCTGGCAGGCGCCGGCGGCGAGCGCCACCGCGAGCGCGACGCCCCAGGTCGTCAGCGAGGCGCGGACGACGGCGAGGCGCGTAAAGCGCCGGGCGTGCGCCGATCCGGGCGTGGGCGCGGCCGGCGGCTCAAAGCATGTCATATCGCGAGGTGAGCCCCATGAGGGCGAGTATGCGGTCGAGGTCGGTATTGCCGTAGTACTCGATCTCGAGGCGGCCTTTCTTGTCGTTGTGGCGGATGGTGACCTTGGTGGCGAACCGCTCGCGCAGCTTTTCCTCGAGGTCGCGGATCTCCGGGGAGCCTTGGGCGCGCGCGGGCGCGGGCGAGCGCGGCGCGGATGTCGTCGAGGCCTGCGCCGCCTCGGCCGGCAGCCGGCCGTTCCTGGCGGCTTCGCTGACGAGCTGTTCGGTGGCGCGCACGGTCAGGCCGCGCCGGATGAGCCAGTCGGCGGCGGCCGACTGGAGGGCGCCGTCTTTCAAGCCGAGCAGGACTTTGGCGTGCCCGACGGACAGTTGGCCGCCGGCGAGCAGCTCTCTCACGTTCGGCGCGAGTTCGAGCAGCCGGATCGCATTGGCGACGGTTGCGCGGTTTTTCCCGACGCGCTGGGCGATGTCCTCCTGGCGCAGGGAAAACTCGCGGGCGAGCCGCGCGTACGCTTCTGCCTCCTCGATGGCATTGAGGTCTTCGCGCTGGAGGTTCTCGACGAGCGCCATCTCGAGAACATCGCGGTCGCTGGCCGTGCGGACGATGATGGGAATCTCGGGCACGCCGAGCCGCAGACACGCGCGCCAGCGGCGTTCGCCCGCGATCAACTCGTACCGGCCATTCGTTTCCCTCACGATCAGCGGCTGGATCACCCCGTGCTC
The DNA here is from genome assembly GCA_964647495.1 of uncultured Akkermansia sp. Taxonomy (GTDB): domain Bacteria; phylum Verrucomicrobiota; class Verrucomicrobiia; order Verrucomicrobiales; family V1-33; genus CAJBME01. The sequence continues at coordinate 1,864 of CAZYHO010000758.1, forward strand.
GCGGATCGAGTCCACCAGGTCCGTCAGGCTTTCCTCCCGGAGGTTCTTGCGCGGCTGGAGCGGGCTGGGGTCGATGGCGTCCAGCGCGACCTTGCGCACCACCTCGCCCGGCGCCGGAGCGGGCGCCGAGGAGGCCGGGGGCGCGTTCGGGCGGCGCGCCGGCGGGGTGTGAATGAGATCGCCGAGACCTCTGCCTAGTGCCGTTTTCTTCTGCATGTGGAGGCCGGGGCTGCACCCGGAGGGCGACCCTAGGAAATG
>CAZYHO010000759.1:0-2116 GCA_964647495.1 uncultured Akkermansia sp.
TCACGCCCCACCCCGAAGCTGCGCGTCCAGCAACAATGTCCGAAAGCCAGTGGCTGACCTCTGATCTCTGGTCTCCGACCTCTGGCTTGGGTGGGACGCTTCATGGAAAGCCCGGAGTCCCCGAACGATCGCGCGCTGGACCGGCGGCGCCGCGTGGTCGCGCTGGCCGAAGACACCCGATTGTACCTGAACCTCACCGGCCTCGGATGTTATCACAAAGCCGATACACCGGAATGGTACGACGCGCTCGACGAAGCGGCCCGCTGGCAAGCCCAGGCGCGCTTCTGGTCCGCCATCGCACGAGCGGTCCGCGGCTCCCCCGCCCTGTTTTGCTACGACCTGATGAACGAACCGGTCATCGACGGCAAGCGCGACCAGGGTTGGCGCACCGCCGGATATTTCAGCATCTACTGGGGCCGCACCATCGAGGAATACGCAGCCGACACGAACAAACTTTCCTCCGACTTGATCGGCGGGTGGCTGCAGGAATTCCGCCGGCTGGCCGCCACCATGAATCCGCCGTGAACGGCACATGTCCCGCGCCGGAACCCGGCGCGAGACGCGCGATGTATCCGGCGAGACGCCGAATACGGCGGGCGGGACGCGCCGCCCTACCCGAGAACCTCAAATCGCCTTCGCGATCAACGCTTCGAGAACTGGAAGCGGGCGCGGGCCCCGGGCTGGCCGGGTTTCTTGCGCTCCTTCATCCGCGGATCGCGCGTCAGCAGCCCGGCATTGCGCAGCGGACTGCGCAATTCGGTGTCGGTGGCGAGCAGTGCGCGGGCGAGAGCATGCCGGATCGCGCCGACCTGCCCCGTGAGACCGCCGCCGGAAACGAGGGCGACCACGTCGTATTTCTGAACCGATCCGGTCGCCTGCAGCGGCAACAGCACCTGGTTCTGATGGCTGACCTGCGGGAGGTACTCCTCGAACGAGCGGTCGTTGATCGTGATCTGGCCGGTGCCTTCCTTGATGGAGACCCGGGCCGTGGCGGTCTTGCGGCGGCCGGTGGCGGCGGAACTGGTGGACATAAGAAAAAGTCGGTGATTGAAAAAACCCGGATCGGCGGGGGTGGCGTTACAGCGCCAACGGTTGGGGCGCCTGCGCTTCGTGCGGGTGGGCGTCTCCCTTGTAGACCTTCAGCTTGCGGTACACCGCGCGGCCGAGCCGGGTGTGCGGAATCATGCCCCTCACCGCTTTCTCCACCAGCAGCTCGGGATGCGTCTGGCGCAGCATCTTCGGTGTGCGCGTATGGTGGCCGCCGACATAGCCGGAAAACGACCGGTATTCCTTGTCGGTCTCCTTCTTGCCGGTCAGCACCACCTTGTCCGCATTGATCACGACCACAAAGTCGCCCGTGTCCACATGCGGCGTGAAAATCGCCTTGTCCTTGCCGCGCAAGACACGCGCCGCCCGCTCGGCGACCTTGCCAAGAACCTGGTCCTTGGCATCGATCACCCACCACTTGCGTTCCACTTCTTGCGCCTTCGCGGAAAATGTCTTCATGACTGAGGAAAAAGAGTATCCCTGAAAATCGGGGAGCGCCAACTAAGGAGCTTCCCAACCCCTGTCAACCGGCTTTTCTGAATTTCCTCATGCTCACCGAACCCACGAACACGCGCCGCGCCACCCCGGAACGCGTCCTTTGGCTCTTCGCCATTTTCACCGTTCTCGCCGCTCTCTCCGCCGTCCGCGATTGCCGGCACCGCCCACTGCTCGAATCAGCAGTCCCCTCCCCGGCCGCCGCCCCCCGATAGCGCCACCTCGCGCCTCGCCATTCCGCCCTTGGTTCGGCCCAAATCGGGCGCTACCCCATCCGCCTCGAACGGCCACCCCTGAAGCAGCCCCGCGGAGCGATGAGACGAAATCCCGGTAGCGGCTCGCCCACAGGGGCGCCCATAGGGGGACAGGCCCTTTGTTCACGCCCATCAAGGTGCTTCCCCAGGCCTCCGCCCGCCTCTCCGGCCTCCTCCAGAACAGGGGCGCGCCGAATACGGAGCCCTGCGCATCGCCGTCGTCACCTGCTCCTGCAGCGAAAGCTTCGCGGCTTGAGGGACGCGGTCATAAAAGATTCGTCAGTTGGCACTGATTTTCTGGAGAGCGCTGGCAGCGCCGC
>CAZYHO010000760.1:0-2109 GCA_964647495.1 uncultured Akkermansia sp.
GGCAGCCGCCAGTCAGCATCGCGATCCGCGTCCCGCAACAGGCAAGGTGAGGCGGATCCGGGCACCGGGCGCGGCGTGCATACTGTTCATTTAACCGCGAATGCAGTCAACGATTGACTCCAGTGGCCGAACCCCTATACTCATTCCTCGTTCCGCATTCTCCTCACATCCGCCACACGCTTTCCCCCGCCAACCCTCAGGAAGCCGCCAAACACTTATAGCAGCCTGACCTGCCCGGTATACTCTGATCGCACAGCATCCACCTCTTCGCGCATGAAAAGACCGCTTCTCCCCTTACTTTGTCCGCTTTTTTCAGAAGTGCCCTTCCACTTCTCGCAGGATGCATTGTGATTGGTGTACAAACACAGCCGGTGTTCGGGCAGACAGAGGCCGATCTTCGGCAGCCACTCGCCGTAAATCCCCCGGAATTACCACCTATTTACTCCCTGTGGGCCGAAATGATGGAATCCATCCACCCCGGCTACGTGGCTCCAAAAACAGCAGCCGAGGCAGCCGCTCGCGACAGCGACGGGGACGGCCTGTCGGACTTGCAGGAAGCGTATCTTTTCACGGATCCGCTGGAACGGCCTCTGACACCCGGGGAAGTCCAGGCGCAACTGGCGGAAATCGAGCGGCAGGCTGCCGTATCCGCTCTGGCCGAGGAGGCCGCCATGGCCGCGGCACGAGCCTTGCTGGCTCCCTGACACCACGAAGCGATGCTCCGGACCGATGGCCAGCCGTTCTCCTTGACAGCCGAAATCGAAGCGCGGCATGAAAACCTGCGCCAACGGTTGCCCGCGATGCGGGCGGAGGCCGCACGCCGTAAATCCGAAGCCGAAGGATTGGCCAGGCAAATGGGCTGGCCGCTCAGCTACCCGCATGGCAATGGTCATGCGGTCCTGGTAGGCGTAAGCCACGGCGTGCCGCAGTACCATGTTCCTGACAATCTGGCGGAGGCGCAGACGATCGGTGTGCACAAGCTCTGGCCTGGAGGCAGCACCGGTTTGAGTCTAACCGGGCTTCCATCGGATCCTTCGCTCGCCCGTGTGCAGATTGGGCTCTGGGAGCCTGGTAATCGCCAGGCCGTCGGGAGCACGCACGATCGTCCCGGCACCGCCTTGGTAAGCCACCCGGAGTATAACACGCGACTCGTGGATGCAGAGCCAGGCACACCTAGCCCACCAGACAAGCATGCCACCCATGTGGCAGGCACACTGGCTGCCACAGGCCTCACTTCAGCCGCCAAAGGCATGGCATATCAGGCCAAGATTTTTGCCAGAGATTCCTTTGATGACATCGAGGAAATCAGAATTGTGCTAATAGACGGCATTGAATCCAACGATTTTTTCGTCTCCAATCATTCCTATGGGATCCCGGTCGGCTGGGACAAGCTAAACCACGTTGGGTCGGGTGTGCTAGTTTATGAGAAGAGTTCGGGAATTCTTCCCAACAGTTACAGCCTGACAGAAGGCGTGCATTCCGCCTGGCTGGGGAGCCTCAATCCGGATATCATCGGCCCGCTTTCTCCATACAGCCAGGAGGTGGAAGATTTCAGGTTTGGATTCTACAGCAATGACGAATCCAAACAAATGGACTATACAGTCCGTGAAGTGACATACTTGCTGCCAGTGCGTTCGGCCGGCAATGACCGGGGCGACTCCGCAACCGGTGAGACCCACATAGTCCCAGGGGCTCCTCCGAGCGCAACCACGGGCTGGCACCTTGAAAGACTTTTCCCGGCAAACGGCACTACATATGGCTCGATCTGGACCAACGTCGTCCGCCAGAAGGATGGTGGAACGACGGGTTACGACAGTATATCGCCAGACAGGGGGCCGAAGAATGTGCTCACGGTCGGTTCCGTCATGGATTTGACCGCTGGCATGACGCCCGCCAGCATCACGGACGCCAGTACCTTCTCCAATTTTGGCCCGATGGACGATGGCCGGATCAAACCGGATGTCGTGGCTGCCGGTGAAAGCGTCTATTCCACCAGCTTGACGGATCTGGGCGCTGCCACATACGAGAACATGAATGGCACAAGCCAAGCCGCACCGACCGTGACCGGTGGATTGGGCTTGATGGTGCAGTTGCTCCAGCGCTACCGTG
>CAZYHO010000761.1:0-2100 GCA_964647495.1 uncultured Akkermansia sp.
GCACAGCTTTTCAGTTGGAGTGCGGCGGACAGAATGAGTTTTTCACCCCTCGCTCTTTGCCTTCACGGCGCTCAGCAGGATTTTTTTGAAGTCATCTTTGGCGGCGGTCACTCCGGCTTGTGGACCGACGAGGCGGACGTAGACGTCACCTTCCTTGTGTGGCAGCACGGCGGCGAGCAGTGTGTATCCCTGGCGCGGCTCCGGTTCGGGGCTGAAGCGGGAGCCGGTGTAAGTTCCTGTGATGCTGACGAGGACGGCTTTCGCGTCTCCGAACTCCATTTCCTCCTTCACTGGTTTTGGATCGGAGGCTTTGTCGAACATCGCCTGCCATCGTTCGATGTTCCCCTGCAGGTCGCCTCCCTGTCCGGGGCCGAAGTGGTAGAACGAGGCGGACAGCCCGGCCGCGCCGTCTTTGCCCGGCAGTTCGATCGTGCCCTGGCTCATCGGCCTTGGGGACTCGCTCTGTTTCCAGGGCGCGGCGATGGTGAAGGCAAACGGGCCGGCCTTCAGTGGTTTGGCCGCCGGCTCTTCTTCGGCGGCGGCGTTGGCGGGCGCGAGGACGGCGAAAGCGCAGGCCGCCATCAGCGGCGCGGTGAAAGCGATGGTTCTGGGTTTCATGAATGCGTGGTGTGGAGTGGTTTCGGCCGCGGACGACCCGGAGAACGCGGCGGACGCGGCGGACGCGGATTGGGCCGGCCGATTTCCGCGCGCACCGGGACCGTGCGGGTTCGGCCACGATGGCGCGGGTTTGCCTACAATGCCTCAGGTTTTTGCATGAGCGTCGCGATCCGGTGCAGCAGCCGCCCCGCCGCCCCGCCGTCCAGAATCCGATGGTCGAAACTCAGCGTCAGTTGCGCCTCGGTGATGGCGACAAACCGGTCCTCCGAGGCCGACCACACCGGCGCCTTCCGCCCCGCCCCCAGCCCCAGCAGCAGGTTCTGCTCGGGCAGCGGGATCGGCGTGGCCCACGAAATGCCGAAGGTCCCGAAATTCGTGACTGTCGCCGCTCCGGTCCCGATGGCCTCGGGCGGCAGCCGTTTCGAGCGCCCGGTCTCGACCAGGCGGTTGTACACGTCGATCAGGCTTGCCAGAGGCCGCTTGTCGACATCGCGGATCATCGGGACGAGCACACCGTCCTCCACCTCGACGGCAAAGCCGATATCGATCCCCTTCGGATGCACTATCCGTCCGCCGACCAGTCGCCCGGCCAGGGCCGGCGACTCGGCCAGCGCCATCGCCAGTGCCCGGATCGCGTAGAGGGTCGGCCCCGGCTTGGCGGTCATCGATTTCCGATGGGCGAGCATCGCGTCGAGCGCGACCGGGATGCCGACGGTGGCGAGCGGGCGCGTCCACGACCGCCGCATCGCGTCCGCCACGGCCACGCGCATCGGGCTGGCCTTGGTCATCGGCGATTCCTCCAGGCTGGCCATGAACCTCTCGAAGTCCTCGACCGTCACGCGGCCGCCTTCGCCGGAACCCGCCACACCCGCCAGATCCGCCGCGTTCAGCCCAAGCTCGGCCATCCGCACCCGCATGCGCGGCGAAATATAGCTCGCCCCTGTCGCGTTCGCCGGCACCGGCAGCCCGCGCAGCACCGGCTCGACCCGGGGCTCGCCGTCGTCCACCGCCCGCAGATCGGCCGCGTCGTACCGGAAATGCAGGTTTTCCTCGACCTCGGCCGACGCCGTCGCTGCCTCGGGCGCCTCGCGCGGCGCGCCCGGCAATTCGATGCCCACGCGTTGCGCCTCCTCGGCCGTCACTTCCAGGAAACCGAGCGTCGCCCCCACCGCGTAGCTCACCTCCACTTCCACCCGCAGTTCCGCCACGCGCCCCGCACACGGAACCGTGACGCCCATCGTCGCCTTCTGCGTCTCGACTTCCATGACCTCCGAGTCCGCCGCCACGTTGTCGCCGACACGAATGCCGACGTGCTTCACGGTCGCTTCGGCGATCGACTCGCCAAGCTGGGGCATCAGGATGGGAACTAGCGGCATGCGGATTTCAAAAATGACGGGCAACCGATCTCAGGGCAAGGCACTTTGTGGGGTTCACGGTTCACGGTTCACGGTTCACGGTTCACGGTTCACGGTTCACGGTTCA
>CAZYHO010000762.1:0-2096 GCA_964647495.1 uncultured Akkermansia sp.
TCGAGTTTTTTGACTTTGATATTGCGGTAGCGGACGAACTCCTTGGTGTGATCGCCGCCGCCGTGGACCTGGAGGGCGATGCCGCCGGTGTCGGGGTGGCGGATTTCTTTTTCCTGCCACTCCATGATTTTGACGCCGTTGATCCAGGTGGTGATGTGTGGCGGGTTGCCGGTGATGCGGGCGCGGAGTTCGTTCCACTGGTCGGCGCGCCAGAAGTAGGCCCAGGCTTCCGGCAGGATCGGCAGGGCGACGGGTGGCTCGCCGGTGTTGGTGGCGACGATTTCGGTCACTTTGCCGGCGAAGTTGTAGTTGCGGACGTGCGGCTGGCCGCCGAGCCCCTCGCCGTAAATGCCCATGAGGTTGCCGTTCGCGTGGTAATCGATCATGGCCTGCCACGCCTTGCCGTCCTCGGTGCTGCGGAGGAAGAGCCCGCTGTCCGGACCGAAGTCGTTTTTCATTTCGAGCTTCACCTCGAAGTCGCCGAATTTTTCGTCGGTGATGAGGATGCCGCCGTTGCCCGGGACGTCCTGCGAGCCGGTGATGGCGCCGTCGACGATTTCCCAGCGGCCGCCGCTCTTGTTGTCGCTGGCGCGCGAGTGGCCGGTCTGGGCGCTGACGTGCCATCGGTCGAGCGAGGCGCCGTCGAAGAGCGTGATCCACTCCGGTTCATCGGCGGAGAGGCGCGCGAAGCCGCATGAACCGGCGGCCGCGGCGAGGAGCAATGAGGTGGTCTTCATGGCGCCCACGGTAGCCGATGCGCGGCCCGCGCCAAGTCCGGACGTGCGGGATCGTGCCGCCGGCCCTCAGTGCTTCAGGCCGGCGGCGACCGCCGGGGCGGTCCACGGCAGCGAGTGGGCCTCGGCGACGGCGGCGCAGGTCAGGGCGCCGCCGATGACGTTCACGCCGCCAAGCAGGTTGGCGTCGCGTTCGAAGGCGCCGGGCACGCCGTGGTCGGCAAGGAGTTCGATGTAGCGGTACGTGACGTTGGTGAGCGCCTGGGTGGCGGTGCGCGCGTAGGCGCCCGGCATATTGGCCACGCAGTAGTGGGTCACGTCCTCCTCGACGTAGGTCGGGTCGTGGTGGGTCGTCGGCCGGGTGGTTTCGGCGCAGCCGCCCTGATCGACGGCGATATCGACGAGCACGCTGCCCGGTTTCATGACCTTGAGCATGTCGCGCGTGATGAGTTTGGGGGCTTTGGCGCCCGGGACGAGCACGGCGCCGATGAGGAGGTCGATGTCCGGCAGCATTTCGAGGATGTGGGCGTGGCTCGAATAGAGCGTGTGGGCGGTGTGGAGCGTGATGTCGAGGAACCGCATGCGTTCGACATCGACTTCGAGGATCGTCACGTCGGCGCCGAGGCCGGTGGCCATGCGTGCGGCGTTCACGCCGGCGGTGCCGCCGCCGAGGACCATGACTTTTCCGGGGAGGACGCCGGGCACGCCGCCGAGCAGGACGCCTTTGCCGCCGAAGTGTTTGGCGAGGTAAAACCCGCCGACAAGCACGCTCATGCGGCCCGCGATCTCGCTCATCGGTTCGAGAAGCGGCAGCCGGCGGTTCACCTCGACCGTCTCGTACGCGATCGCCGTGCAGCCGGAGGAAAGCAGCACCTCGGTCAGCCCGCGGCTGGCCGCCAAATGCAGGTACGTGAAGAGAATCAGGCCCGGGCGCAGGAGCGCGTACTCCTCGGGCAGCGGCTCCTTCACCTTCACGATCAAATCCGCCTGCTCGAAGACAGCCGCATGGTCGTTTACCAGCCGCGCGCCGGCCGCCGCGTACTCGTCGTCGGTGTACCCCGATCCGGCGCCGGCGCCGCGTTCGACGAGAACCGGGTGGCCGCGGCGGGTCAACTGGTACGCGGCGCTGGGCAGCAGGGCGACCCTGTGCTCCTGGGCCTTGATCTCACGCGGGCATCCAATCGTCATGCGGCCGACACTGGCGGGATCTCGGCGCGGTTCAACAGCGGTGGCGTCGGGGGGAGATCAGAGGTGTTCGGTGCGAGGACACACGCCCGCTTCCATGCGTTCTTGAAAAGCGCGAAGCGTCAATGCACGCTTCAGAACTCAGACATGAAAGCGAAGCTCCGGGGTGGGACGCGA
>CAZYHO010000763.1:0-2090 GCA_964647495.1 uncultured Akkermansia sp.
CGATCCGGACGTGTACAGGATGAAGAGCGGGTGCTCGGAATCGAACCCCCGTGCCGGGGAATCCGCCTTCTGGTCGGCGATGGCGTCGTGCCACCAGATGTCGCGGCCGACGGTCATGTGGACTTCCTGGTGCGTGCGCTTGAGCACGATGACGCGGCGCACCGGGTTGGGGGCCGCGGCGAGGGCGGCATCGACGTTGTTTTTGAGTTCGACGATCTTGCCGCGGCGCCAGCCGCCGTCGGCGGTGAGGACGAAGGTGGCGCCGGAGTCGGCGATGCGGTCGGCGATGGCGGTGGCCGAGAATCCGCCGAAAATCACGCTGTGGACGGCGCCGAGGCGGGCGCAGGCGAGCATGGCGATGGCCGCCTCCGGAACCATGGGCATGTAAATGATGACGCGGTCCTTGGAGCGCACTCCCTGGGCGGCGAGCATGTTGGCCGTGCGGCAGACTTCGCGGTGGAGCTGGGCGTAGGTCAGCGTGCGCGTGTCGCCCGGCTCACCTTCGAAGATGATGGCGGCCTTGTTCTTGCGCTGCGGGTCGGCGGCGTGGCGGTCGACGCAGTTCTCGGCCGCGTTCAACCGCCCGCCGATGAACCATTTGGCGAACGGGGGTTTCCACTCGAGCGCCTTGGTCCACTTTTTCTGCCATGTGAGTTCGCGGGCCTCGCGCTCCCAGAATTTTGCCGGCTTCCTGATCGACTCGGCGTACAGTTTGCGGTAGGCCGCCATCGACGCGATGCGGGCTTTTCTGGCGAAGGCGGGGGACGGCTTGAAGAGGCGTTTTTCGACGAGGGTTGATTCGATGTTCGCGGACATGACAGCGCAGAGTGTGCGGAAGCCGGGGCCGAACGCCAGAGCCAATATCTGCCCGGGACAATCCGCATGACAACCGCATGCCGCCGTGCTAGGAGCGCCGCCATGAAGATCGTGCTCGCTTATTCAGGCGGCCTGGACACTTCCGTTCTCCTCTCGTGGATCAAGGATACGTACCAGGCCGACGTCATCGCCTTCTGCGCCGATATCGGCCAGGAGGAGGAACTCAAGGGGCTGGACAAGAAGGCCCGCAAGACCGGCGCCTCCAAGGTCTTTATCGATGACCTCGCCGGGGAGTTCGCGCGCGACTTCATTTTTCCGGTCATCCAGGCCGGCGCCATTTACGAGGGCCAGTATTTCCTGGGCACGAGCATCGCCCGTCCCCTCATCGCGAAGCGCATGGTGGAAATCGCCCGCGCCGAAAAGGCCCAGGCCATCGCCCACGGCGCCACCGGGAAGGGCAACGACCAGGTCCGCTTCGAACTGACCGCCGCCGCCCTGGCGCCGGATCTGCAGGTCATCGCCCCGTGGCGCGACGAGCGGTTCCGCGCGCAGTTTCCCGGCCGCCAGGAGATGATCGACTACTGCGCGGCACGCAAGATTCCCGTGCAGGCCAGCGCCAAAAAGCCGTATTCGATGGATCGCAACCTCCTGCACATCAGCTACGAGGCCGGCATCCTGGAGGATCCCTGGTACGACTCGTACGACCTCAAGAACCGCGAGTATTTCACCACCCTCTCGGTCCTGCCCGAGGACGCGCCCGACAAACCCGAGCAGGTGGAACTCGAATTCGAGCAGGGCTGCTGCGTGGCCGTCAACGGCAAGCGCCTCGACCCGCTTGGCGTGATGCGTGTCCTCAACAAGCTCGGCGGGCGCCACGGCGTCGGGCGCGTCGACATGGTGGAGAACCGCTTTGTCGGCATGAAATCGCGCGGCGTGTACGAAACGCCCGGAGGCGCGATCCTGATTTTTGCGCACCGGCAGATCGAATCGCTCACGATGGACCGCGAAGTGATGCACCTGCGCGATTCGCTGATCCCGAAGTACGCGCAGCTCGTCTACAACGGGTTCTGGTACGCGCCGGAGCGGCTCGCGCTGCAGGCGCTCGTCACCGAGAGCCAGCGCCACGTCAGCGGCACGGTGCGCGTCAAACTGTACAAGGGCGGCATTTACGTGACCGGGCGCAAATCGCCGCACAGCCTGTACAACCCGCACATCGCCACGATGGAGGCCGATCCCACGCAGGCATACGACCAGGGGGACGCCACGGGTTTCAT
>CAZYHO010000764.1:0-2088 GCA_964647495.1 uncultured Akkermansia sp.
GATGAATTCGGCCACGAACCGCTGCCGGTCCATTTCCAGCGGCGAACCGGGCTGCGACCACAATGCGCCCGCGGCTTCGAGAAAGTCGTTCCATTCGCACACCGGTTTCGCCACCAGGTCGATCACCCGTGAGAGCCCGGTGCGCACGGTGTTCAGGTAGGTGCGTGCGGTGAAGAAGCCGGCGCGGTGGGCGGAGTCCTGCACCGAGTCGGAGAAGGCGATCAGTTTTTTATCGTCGTTGTACGGGCTGGACCAGGTCTGCTCGATCACCACCGAGCCGAGCGTGGCATTGCGCGCGCCGAGCAGGATGGAGCTGCGGCTGCCGCAGGCGGGGCAGGTCGGATCATGCCAGGTGTTGGTGAGGCCGTTCCGGCCGTGGCTGGTCCGTGTGGCGGTGACGCGGAACACATCGATCGTTTCCTCGGCGCCGCAGCCGGCGCAGGTGGCCGCGTCGAAGTGCAGCATGCCGCAACCGGCGCAGAGCCGCTGGGCCACCCCTTGCACCTGCGGCTGGGACAGCCCATTCGTCGAATAAAGGCGCGCCGTCTCCGGCTGGTCGCCGAACCACGTGCTGTAGATCAGATCGAGATCGCGCGAGAGGAGAGATTGACCGGCGGGCAGGCGGCTGAGCCACCCGGTGCAGTGGCAATCCGTGCACTGCACCAATGGCAGATGGAACCGGCCTTCCTGCGGACGCGCATCGCTGGCGGAAACCAGCTCGATGTCGGCAGACTGCGCGCGCACGCTGGCCACCATCCGGCGCAGCTCGCGCATCCACACCTGCACGCGCAGGGTCACCAGCGGCCGACCATCCGGATCGCGCGCCCAGGCGATCAGAGCGAGCAGTGCGTCGAGCACCCGGGAGATCGCGGGACGGGCGCTTTCCGGCAGTGGGCCTTGCATCTGCTGCTGGAGAGAGTCGAACGGGACGATTCCGCCCTTCACCAGATTCACCAGATTCACGAAGAGCAGATGACTTTTCAGTAACGCCCCCAACCGACGGCGCCACGAGCCATCGGTCACGTCGGTCGGCTCGGGCTCGGTCGGGAAAAACACCCGGAACCACGAGGCGATCGCCTCCTCCTGATTGCCGTATCGGCCGGGGTCCAATACCTCGGAGAAATCCTCCCGCCCTTGCAGGAGGTGTTCGATAGGGCTGCCGCCGAGAAACTCCGCCTCGCTCAGGCGGTTTTCGGTGATCACCGAGTCCTCCGGAAACGCGAAACCGAAGACCTGCCGGGCATACTCGCGCAGCGGCGCGGTGTCCGCATTGCCGCCGAGGGTGGCGGAAGTGCCCACGCAGACGAGCCCCTGGGCCGGTGTGCCGAGACGGGCGCGCAACCGGCGCAGCAGCAAGGCGAGGTCCGTGCCCTGGGCGCCATCGAAGGTATGCAACTCGTCCACCACCACGTAGCGCAGGGTGTCCGGCGTGTTTTTGCTCCAGAGTTGCCGGTCCTTCGGGCGGATCAGCAGGTAATCCAGCATCTTGTAATTGGTCAGCAGGATGTCCGGTGGATCGTTCCGGATCGTCTCGCGGTCGGTGATCACGCCGGTGGCGCTCATCGTGCTTTGCCCGTGGCCACCCGGACCGGACTGGCCGCCCACGAACAAGCCGGCGCGCAGCCCGGCGAAAGCAGGCGTGGCCGCGATGACCTCCGCGAATCGCCGCGCCTGGTCGGTGGCCAGCGCGTTCATCGGGTAGATGACCAGCGCCTTGATGCCGCCCGTTCCCTGGGCGTTCGCGCGGGCGCAGTGGTCCAGCAGTGGGTAAAGAAAACACTCAGTCTTGCCGCTGCCGGTGCCGGTGGCCACCAGCGTGGGCCCGGCCTCGCGATCGCTGGCGAGGCGTTTCCATGCCGCCTCCTGATGGACGTAGCCGGGATGCTCCGTCTCAAACGCGTCGAAAAACTTCTTTCCTTCGCTCCCCACGCGGAACGGCAGGCCGATCTGCACGTACGGCCCCTTCATCCAGCGGCTCTCGTCGTCGGTGAACCGCTCCATCACCCCGGCAAACAGCGAATCGGAGGGCTCGAAACCGACAGTCAGGAATTGCTTGAGTCCGGTCTGGACCTCACGGGCGAGGAGCGA
>CAZYHO010000765.1:0-237 GCA_964647495.1 uncultured Akkermansia sp.
GGGCGAAATCCCCCGGGCCGCGTTGCCGGATCAGCCGATCCCCCCGTCCGCGAAACCCCCTGCCCGCCGGACGCTCCCCCACGCTCCACGCCCCGGGCACCGCCCACCCACAGCCGGATCCCCACGCCCAATCCAAACGCCACCAGCGCCACCACCATCCACTGCCCGCCAAACTTCATCCGCTCACCCTCCGACACCCCACCCCCACCCGCAAGCCGAAACCCGAAATCGCCCCTC
>CAZYHO010000765.1:337-2080 GCA_964647495.1 uncultured Akkermansia sp.
GCGGCGCCCGCCGGATCCGGGGGGTACTTCCAGATAGGGTGACAGACGATTTACGCGTACGGCGGATAGGGTGACAGGTCCACCATGGCGGCGCCCGCTCACTCAGTGTTCACAAAACCAGCGGTTCCAGGCCGTGGATGCACCCAAGACCGCCGGGATGCGGGCCACCGCCGCACGGCAGGCCGCCACCGCGCAGAGCCATCGCCGAAGCACCCCTCGCGGCGCCCGCCGGATCCGGGGGGTACTTCCAGATAGGGTGACAGACGATTTACGGCACGCGGAGGATCGCGTCCCACCCCGGAGCTTCGCTTTGATGTCTGAGTTCCGGAGCGCCCCGTGGCCTCATTCACGCGGGTGTTTTCCTTGCGCCGCCCTCTTGCGCCGCCCGCCTTCCTCGCCACTCTGGAGTGTGCCCTCCTTGCAGGGTTTTTTTCCGTTCTTTCATGTCCCAAACTTCCCCGCTTTCTCAAGACGACACCGCCGACACCGGCGTAGCCGCCAGCCAGGCCTACGATTCCGATCAGATCGACAAACTGGAGGGCCTCGAGGCGGTCCGGAAACGCCCGGGCATGTACATCGGCGACCCCGACGAGCGCGGCCTCCACCACTGCGTCTTCGAGGTTCTCGACAACTCGATCGACGAGCATCTCGCCGGGTACTGCCGGAACATCGGCGTCATCATCCACCTCGACGGATCCTGCTCCGTGCGCGACGATGGCCGCGGCATACCGGTCGCCACACACCGCAAGTTCGGCATGCCGGCCGTCGAACTCGTGCTCACCAACCTGCACGCCGGCGGGAAATTCGGGCAGGGCGCCTACAAGTACTCCGGCGGCCTGCACGGTGTGGGCGCCAAGTGCGTCAATGCCCTTTCCGACTGGTTCAAGGCCGAAGTCCGCCGCGACGGGAAGATCTACTCGATCGGGTTCGAGCGCGGCAAAACCACCGAAAAGCTCGCGGTGGTCGGCCAGCTCGACAATCCGGTGGAGACCGGCACACTCATCACGTTCTTTCCGGACGCGACCATCTTCACGATCACCACCGAGTTCAAGTTCGACATCCTCGCGAAACGTCTGCGTGAACTCGCCTTCCTCAACCCCGGCCTGACCATCACCCTGACCGACGAGCGCGGCGAAAAACCCCGCGCCGAAACCTTTTATTACAAGGAAGGCATCGTCGAGTTCGTCCGCCAGCTCGGCGAAAACAAGGACGTGTTGCACGCGCAGCCGATCGTGTTGCGCGGCCGCCGTCCGGTCACGATCGAAGTCGACGGCCGACCGACCGAGGAGGACGTCTTCGTGGACCTGGTCCTGCAGTACAACGACAGCTACCAGGAGCAGATGCTCTGCTTCGCGAACAACATCCCGAACCCGGACGGCGGCACGCATGCCACCGGGTTCCGGGGCGCCCTCACCCGGGCCGTCAACCAGTACGCGAAGAGCAACAAGATCCTGAAAGACAAGGATCCGGCGCTGTCCGGCGAGGATTGCCGCGAAGGGCTGATCTGCATCCTCAGCGTCAAGCTGCCCAACCCGCGCTTCGAGTCCCAGACAAAGGTCAAACTGGTCAACACCGAGATCGAGCCGGTCGTCGGCTCGGTCACCTATGAGGGGCTCGGCCAGTTCTTCGAGGAGAATCCCGCCATCGCCAAAAAGATCGTGGAACGCACGCTGACCGCGGCCCGCGCGCGCGAAGCCGCCCGCAAGGCGCGCGAGACCGTGCGCAAGAGCGCCATGTCCGGCG
>CAZYHO010000766.1:0-2079 GCA_964647495.1 uncultured Akkermansia sp.
CCGGGCCGTTGGCCCTGCGGCAGGAGTGGGGACAGTCCCCCTTGTGCGATCCCCGGACAAGGGCTATGTCCTGCGATGTTCTCCACACGGCTTCGCGGCTGGCCTGCGGTTCCGACTTGCCGCCGGCACACCAACGGGTTTGTGCGGAAAACCGTTGGGTTGGAGTCCCGGCCTTGGTTCCAATATCAGCAAAGTAGAAACAAGACGGGATTCGCGTTTATTGGCGTTCATTCGCGGTTTCCCGGAACGCCACAGCCACCCTCGCGGCACCGCGCGTGCTGCTCACCGGTTTTGTGAGGCGTTGGGGCCTTTTGTGACTGACGATCCTCCCATTCACGCTTCAGCATCGCGGAGGACAAGTGGTCTGGAAAGCGGTGCTTCACGGGACATGTGTGGCGACGCCTTGTTCGCCGTTTCTTGTCTCCGGTTTGTCGGCGGGTTTCAGGACTTGATCCATCCACTCCTCCTTCCAGTCGGGCGCGAGTTCCAGCAAGCGATCTATCGTATTCTTAAGATCGTTCTCGAGACCGAGTTCCCGCTCGGCTCTCGCCTTCCAAAAATAGCCTTCAGGACTATTGGGGAGAGCGGCAATCAGCTCTTTGGACTTCTTCAACAGTTTTTCATGATTGCCATCCTCGAAGAGACTTTGAGCCTTCTCCCGCCAATTCCGCTTGATGATCGCTGTCCCATGATTGATGATTGCGAACACGGATCGGAGAATCCACGCTGCGACGCCGATCAATGTCAGCACCGTGAGTCGCTGGAGGTGTTCGTTGGTCTCCTTGAGGGTAGTCAGGATTTCCTCTTCCATTGCGAGGATTCGGGTTATGTGGGCGAATCTTGGGAACCGCGAATGGACGCCAATGGACGCGATTTACTGTGGACTACTGACAACTCACTGCGGCGCCGGTGGCGGAGGCGGAGGCGATGGCCTGGCAGATGGTCAGGGCATCGGCGGCGAGGGCGCCGTCGAGGATGGTGGACCGGGAACGGCCGAGGGCCATGTCGGCGGCGAGGCTGAGTTCGGCGGTGAAGGCGTCGACCATGTCACCTGAGCCGGTGGCGGGCCGCTCGACGCGGCCGTCGGCGTGGAGCACTTTGAGCGGGAGTGATTCAGTGCCGTCGCTGAGGGCGACGAAGTCGAACTGGATGGTGGCGAGTTCGAACTGGACTTCGAATCCGTGGCAGAACGGGCGGCCGGGCGAGTCGGTCACGCCGCAGGTGGCGGCGGCGAAGCGGCCGTCGGGGAAATCGAACAGGGCTTCGATGAATTTCGGCTGGCCGTCGCGGCGTATGGCGCGGGCGGTGACGGCGGAGGGCGGCCCGAAGAGGAGGCGGATGAGGTGGGCGTCGTGGACATGCAGATCGACGAGCGGGCCGCCGATGCGGGCCGGGTCGTAGAAATCAGGGATCCAGTCGGGCGGGCCGATGACGCGGCGGAAGCGTCCTGTGATCAATGCCCCGAAGCGGCCGTCGCGGTGCGCATCGAGGAGGAATGCGAACTCGGGAAGGAACGGGAGCACATGCGCGACCATGAGGCGGCGGCCGGCGGCGGTGGCGGCGCGGGTGAGGCGCTGGGCTTCCGTGGCGTCGAGCGCGAGCGGTTTTTCGCAGAGGACGTGTTTTCCGGCGGCCAGGGCGGCATCGATGGCGGCGGCGTGGGCGTGCGGCGGCGAACAGATGTCGACCAGATCGACTTCGGCGTCCGCGAGCAGGGAGGCGAGCGAATCATGGGCGCGGAGGCCGGAGACGTCGATTTTTTCGCCGGGCGGGCCGAAGTTGCCGCGGATCGATGTCCAGTCACCGGCGCGCTTGGCGGCGTCCCCGCTGTGAAAGGCGACGACACGGGCGTGCGGGACGTTTTTCCAGGCGAGATAGTGAATCCAGCCCATGAAGCCGATGCCGGAGATGCCAACGCGAAGCATGATGAAATAGTGATGGGTGAAGGACGGATGCGGCGGCAGGGGCACCGCGCCGCATGGTGCGGATGGCCGGCGGATCGTCAACCGCGCGCTCGCGCACGGCGGCGAAGGGAGTTGGAGAGGGCGTAACTGGTGATCAGGAGGACAATTCCGGTCA
>CAZYHO010000767.1:0-2061 GCA_964647495.1 uncultured Akkermansia sp.
GCCTGTCGGCCAGCAGTTGCCCATCAAGCAGTACATCCGCAACGATGGCGCCGAGCCCCTCACATTCAGTCCGACGCAGATCTTCAACGAAGGCGTCGACGGCGAACTCGTCCGCGCCAGCGACGGCGCAAAGATTCCCCACCGGAAAGGCTATCGATGGCAGAGTTTTTTCGAGCGTGTCAGGCTGGCCCCAGGCCACTACATCGCGCTGGGATCCGCCCCCATGCGCACGTTCATGGCGGAAAAGGACGGCTCCAGCTCCGGTGACGCGGGCATGCTGGACCACGGTTTCGCGGTGCTGCCGGGCGACTACTCGCTGCAACTCACCCACGGCATCGGCCAGTTTTTGGGCCGTCCGGTGAATTTTAATTTCGGCGATCCCCGCGGCGCTCCAGGACTGGGCGAGTGGACGGGAATCCTCAAGTCGGCACCCCTTCCGTTGCGGCTGGTGGATCAGGAAATCAGGACCGCGAGGCCTGGCGGAAGCGAGGCGTTTGGCAGAAAATACAAAATCGATTTCGAAAATGGCGCGCTCAAGCTGCGGCACTACAACGGGTATCCGAAGATGTCACGCACTGGCGCGCCGTGGGAAGCGGACAGCCGCGACTGGAACATCAAGGCGGCCGATGGCGATTATCTGGTGGCCTGGGCCGTCGGCGCCCACGGGATTTGGGTGAAGCACGCGGAGGGCATCACCCATTTGATCGTGAAGGACACTCTCACGGAAACCGGCCACTGGACGCTCGAGCAGGCCGCCGGCGGCATCGACCCCATGCCGGCCGGCATCCGCGAGGCGTTCAGCCTGCCGCCACCGCCCGCCCCGCAGGCATTCGATTTCAGAATGCTGCCGATGAGCGCCGGACCGGCCCGGATCGACGGTCCGTTCTTCGAAATGCGTCTGCCTGCGGACGAGGCCGTGCTGAAGGTGCCGCATGGGCGAAAAGAATTCTTCGTCGAATACCAAGGGAATACGTATGGCCCGGCTGAAGGCAATCCGGTGGTGGAACTCGGCCTGACGGACATCCTCCGCAAGAAACTTGCCGAAACCCCGAACGCCGGCGGCCTGGCGACCCTCGAGGCGATGATCCGGCAGGGACGAGGCGCCATCCGCGACTGCGCTTTCCACCTGCTGGCCGAACTGAAGGCGCCGCAGGCGCCGTTCGATTACGACGCCCTGTTCGGAGCGATGATCAACGCGTCGATCGAAACCGAAGATGGCCCCAAGGAGCTTTCCGCCGAGGGGCGTACAGCCTACACGTATTTTTGGAACCTCTTCCACGAAACCCGCCGCACGTGGGAGCGCACCCGTCCACTGCTCGCGGCAGACCGCTATCGGCCGGGCGAGAAACTGGCCGGGCCGCCCGCCATCGCCTGGACGACCGGCCCGGACGGCCTGAGCCTGGGTGTTTCCGGGCTGCCGGATGGCGCCAGCCTGGAGATCGGGGAATCCGTGCCGCTGGCCGTGTACCTGCGCAACGATAGCCCGGCGGCGGTGAGGCTGAGCGTGCCGTCCGAACACAACCCGGTCCTCCAGATCTCGGTCATCGATGCGCAAGGTGTCAAACACCCGGCCACTTATCGCTTCAGCAGCGGAGTCACCGGCTATCAGCACCACCGGCTGGAGCCGGGCGAGGGCGTGCAAGTGGCTTCGGTCGATCTTGAGTCATACGCCACCGCCGATGAAGCTGGCAGCGCGGATCACAAGGAAGGAAGGGAACACAATCCCCGGCTGGCCGTGCCTACGGGCCGATACGCGCTGCATCTCGAATACCGGAATTACCAGGAGAATCCGGTGCCCAAAGGAAGCGCCGCCGAGTGGACCGGGAAACTCACCGCGCAGCCCGTGACGGTGAGAGTCGAGGGCGCCGCGGAGGCCGGAGCTGCCGCACCCGCCCCCACCATCCGCGGCCTGAACCTCGCGGGCCTGCCACAGCGCGATGACCTGACTGCCATCACCGAGCTTTACGAGCCGCGCCCGGACAAGCCGGGCGAATCCCGTCAGAAGCCGAATGTCTTTTTCATGAGTCTGGGCACAACCGGCCCGTGGCTCTATTACGCGGC
>CAZYHO010000768.1:0-2060 GCA_964647495.1 uncultured Akkermansia sp.
ATTCGCGGTCAAAAAAACAGGCTCATTCAACCAACCATGTTCCAAGTCAAACCCGCTGGCGCGCCGTCATTTCGCCTGGGCCGATTTCCACGCGTTCCAGCCGCCGGCGAGGACGTGCACGTCCGGCTGGCCGAGATTGCGCAGTTTTTCGGCGATGTTATGGCTGGCGTCACACTGCTGGGCATCGCAATAGACGATGATCGGTTTTTCGTTTCTCGCGATGGTTTCAAAGGCGTCCGAGATCAAGGAATCCCACTCCTGTTCGTTGATCAGGAGAGCCCCTGGCACATGGCCTTTTTCGTACTCCGGGCGCACTCGGGCATCGATCCACAACACACCGACAGTCCGCTCGAGTTCCTGCGCCCGCGCGATGGTGACCTCGCCTTCGGCAGCCTGTGTATCCATATAAAGATACAGCGCGGGCGCTTCCGGATGCAGCCGATAACTGAGGAGCCCGGCTCCCGCGGACAGCACCACCAGCACCAGAGCCTGCAGCACCGCGGCCTTCATTTCGCGGGCAGCGCGGAGGCCTGGGGCGGCACGGGCGATGGCTGGGCGGGAGCCGCGCCCGGCGCCGGGATCGGATTGGCGGGCGGGCGGCGCTGCCGCACCACATTCGCGAACGCCATCTTCTTCTGGTAGCGGGCCAATTCGCAGTCCGTCACGATCTCGATCGCGCCAAGGCTTTGCTGGGCGGTCGTCTTCGGCGTCATGATCACCTCGTACAAGCGGCCCTTCTGCACCTCGCGCAACTCCACCGTAAAATTCTCGCGCCTCGAGGTGGCCGACACCACCGTGATCGGTTCGTCGCGCAGCACTTTGATCGTCAGCCGCTTCGGCGCCGGATCCTCACCCAGCGACCACGTCGTCACCTCCGGCGAAATCTCCATGAGGCGCGGGATCGTCACTTTCATCTGCAACATCCGCTTGCCCGCCTTCGGGTCGTCGGAAAGCACGTAAATCGACTTGATCACCTCGCCCTCGAAGCTGCCCAGCTTGATCTGGGCCGTCACCACGCCGCTCTCTCCCGGCTGGTATGTCTTTTTGTCCGCCGAGGCTCCCAGGCACCCGCATGTCGTCTGGACTTCCGAGATCGTCACCGGCCGAGCGCCGACATTCTTGAACGCGAAATTCGACGTGAACGAGTCCTCCGCAGGCGATGCCGTCTCGACTGCCACGACTCGCTCGAACGCGAGTTCAGCGCGGGCCGGAAGCGCAAGCAGACCGACAGACACCAGAATCGGCAAATAACGCGGAATCATCCAACGAGTGTACGGCCTCCATGCTGGCGCTCAATGCAAAACTTCGCGATGGGGTCAGAGGGCAGAGAGCGGAGAGCAGAGGGCGGCGGTCCAGGAGCACCGACGACGGGAGCTTTTCGCGGATACTGGTCCGGGGCCGCGGCACTCCCCGTTCTTTGATTTTCATCCCTTTTGCATTTTGCACCGGGCGCTCCTAGGGTCGCGGCCGATGTCCGGATCCACCCCTGAACTGGCCCAGCGCATTGCGGAGCAAGGCGCCTGGGTGCCGAAAGTCCGAGCCGAGATGGCGCGAGTCGTCGTCGGGCAGGACAACCTGGTCGAAAAACTGCTGATCGGCCTGCTCACCAATGGGCATGTGCTGCTCGAAGGCGTGCCCGGCCTGGCCAAAACATTGGCCGTCAAGGCGCTGGCGGGCACGCTGAACGTGAACTTCAAGCGGTTTCAGTTCACGCCGGACCTGCTGCCGGCCGATCTGCTGGGCACGCTGATCTTCAATCCGCGGGAGGGCGAGTTCACGCCGAAGCTCGGCCCGATCTTCGCGAACCTGATCCTGGCCGACGAAGTGAACCGCTCGCCGGCCAAGGTGCAATCGGCCTTGCTCGAGGCGATGCAGGAGCGCCAGGTCACCCTGGGCGATACGACGTACAAGCTGCCCGACCCGTTCCTGGTGTTGGCGACGCAGAACCCGATCGACCAGGAAGGCACGTACCAGCTTCCCGAGGCTCAGCTCGACCGCTTCCTGCTCAAGGTGCGCGTCGATTACCCGAGCAAGGCCGAGGAGCGTCAGATTCTCGACCT
>CAZYHO010000769.1:0-2059 GCA_964647495.1 uncultured Akkermansia sp.
ACGAGCATGCCGTCCATCCATACTTCCTTGGTGTCTCCGTTCTTCTGAAAGACGAAATGGTGCCAATCGGGCGGATCGACCAGATCGAGCCCGGCCGGTCCGGACACGCGGTGCAGAGCGCCATCGCAGCAACCCGAGGTATCCCAGTAAAGGTTCCCGTCGCTCCAGGTGGCATGTCCGTTGATGCCGCGCCCCCCGGATGCGGCGGATTCGCCCCAGAACGAGCTGCTGTTGTTGATCGCGTTGAGCTGCTGCCAGAACGAGACCGCAATCTGGTTCTGCGCGGCGCCCAGATTCAGGAAGATGGCGTCGGCCACACGCACGCCCGTGCTCGCCCCGGCCGCAAACCCGAGGTCGATCGCGTTGTCGCCGGGCTGGCCGGTGCGTCCACCGCCACCGCCCGTGTAAAACGCGCCATTCTGAAGGACTCCGGCAAACCCTTTCACCGTGTCGAGCGCGGTTTCCGGATCGCTCTCGTCGTCGAACGGCCAATAGGCGAGCAGGTCGAGCGTGCCGGCACGGAGCGGACGGGACAGATTGTTGACCGGATTGCTGCTGCTGTAGTTGACCTCGATGCCGTCGGAAAACCCGTCGCCATCGGTGTCGGTGACATTCGGATTGGTGCCGGTGTTCGACGCGTTCACGAAGGCGCCGGTGTTTGTTTCGACGCCGTCGGCCAGGCCGTCGCCATCGCTGTCGGTCAGGAGCGGGCTGGTTCCGGTGTCGGTGGCGCTGACCCAAGTGCCGGTGCCGGTTTCGTGATTATCGAGCAGCCCGTCGCCATCGGTGTCGGTGCTGGTCGGATTGGTGCCGAGGGCGAATTCGGTGGCATTGGAAAGTCCGTCGCCATCGGCATCCCCCTCGGGGGTCAGCACGGTGAGATTCGGGGCAAACCGCAGCTCCCAGGCGTCCGGCAGGCCGTCGCCGTCGGCATCATTGGAAGGTTCAAGGGAAGCGGGGGTGGCGCCGGCGGCCAAACTGGCGATCTCCTCGGGGGACAGCTCGCGGTTGAAGAAGGCAACATCGTCGAGGACACCGTCGACGGCTTCGCCGAGGTTGGTCGCATTTCCGATAACGAGTTCAGTGAAATCCGTCGGGAAGGGACCGGTATTAAAACCGCTGAGCACTTCGACGCCGTCCACATAGACCAGCTTCATGTCCTCGCTCTTGACCAGAACGACGTGGTGCCAGCCGTCGGTCCAGGTGGCGAGGCCCGGGTTGCCTTCGATGCGCTGGCTGCCGCCGTCACAACAACCGGCAGTGTCCCAATAGATGTTCTGGTTGCTCCAGGGGGTGTGAGTGCTCAAGGCGCGCGCTACGGTGGCCGAGTTGGCGAAGAAATTCGTCATGTTGCGCACTGAGTTGATCCTCTGCCAGTACGCGATGCTGACGGTGTTGGTCTCGCCGATGGCATTGAGGAATGAGGCATCGCCCACGTAGAGCCGCTGCTGCCCGGTCCCGAAGCGCATGCCGCGGTCGCCGGGTTCGCCGGTGCGGCCGCCGCCCGGGTCGGTGTACGCCGCGCCTCCCATCAACGTGGCCAAGTTGCCGGCGTAGGGATCGCGGGAAAAGCCGTCGGCGACGGTGTTGAAATCCCACCAGGCAATGAGATTGCCGGCCTGGGCGGAGGCGCCAAGACCGAAAACCAGGGGGATGAGCAGGCGTTGGAACAGGGAGTTCATCACGATAATCAGGATAAGAAACGAAACTGCGGGCCGGCGAAATGCCGGTCATCACGCGTCAGGCTGCCGGGAATCGCCGGAATTGTCACGCGAATTCCTGCGGGCGGGGGCGCAGATGGGCATGCGCCATTCGGCAAGGGAGAAGAGATCGGAGATCAGAGGTCAGGACACCCGCACAGAGGCGCACCTGGCTTCGCGCTGCCGCCGGGAAGCCGTGCGCGGAAAATCGTTGCGCACCGCCCTTGTCCCGCATCGCACAAGGGGTCTGTCCCCCACCCCTGCCCTGTCCCCCCACTCCTGCCCAACTGAAAAACCTATGCGAAACGACCTTGCGTTGGAGTCCCGCCTTCAGGCGGAACGCAAAGCCGGGTGCGCAA